>CBEVZC010000056.1:0-18495 GCA_965554225.1 uncultured bacterium
TTACAGTATATATTTAAAAATAAAAAATTGTAAACAAGTTTTTAACCAAAAGTTTGCTCTTGTATTACCGGAAGTAATATTTAAAAAGGAAATTTATCTGAAGGAAAAATATTTTTATTCTTTTTGATGATCTTCAGTATATTTGAGCAGCAATTAACAAATGATAAATGAAAAAACCTAAATTAAGTTTTTGGCAAATATGGAACATGAGTTTCGGATTTCTAGGAATTCAATTCGGATTTGCACTTCAGAATGCAAATGTTAGCAGAATATTTGAAACACTCGGCGCCAGTATAGATTCAATACCAATTCTATGGATTGCCGCTCCCGTAACCGGTTTGATTGTGCAGCCTATTATCGGGCACATGAGCGATAAAACTTGGGGACCTTTAGGAAGACGAAGACCCTACTTTCTGACCGGAGCTATACTTGCTTCCATCGCATTGGTTATTATGCCAAATTCCGCCGTACTTTGGGTTGCTGCGGGCATGCTTTGGATTATGGATGCATCTATCAATATTTCAATGGAACCTTTCAGAGCTTTTGTAGGTGATTTACTTCCATCCGAGCAGCGAACTGTTGGTTTTTCAATGCAAAGTTTTTTTATCGGAACAGGGGCAATTATTGCTTCTGCTCTTCCTTATGTTATGACCAATTGGTTTAACGTTTCCAATACTGCTCCGCAAGGTGAAATACCAACATCGGTTAAACTCTCATTTTATATTGGAGCCGGTGTTTTTCTTTTAGCTGTAATGTGGACGGTTTTCAGTACTAAAGAATATTCCCCTGAAGAGCTTGAAAAATTTCAAAAAGAGGATGATAGATCGGAATCCTCGAATCTTAATCAAGATTCTATTAAATCCGAAAAATTTCTAAATAACGGAATTGTCTGGACATTAACCGGAGTCATTGCATTTTTAGCGTTCTACTTTTTCATTTACATGGATTATGGTTTAGGCGTTTTCTTTTTAGGTATTGCAGTTTTCGGATTATTACAAATATTAGCTTCTATTCTAACGAAGAACGGTAACACAAGCGGCGGATTCGTTGTTGTATTGAACGATCTTTATAAAATGCCTACAACTATGAGGCAATTAGCTGTTGTACAATTTTTCTCTTGGTTTGCACTTTTTGCAATGTGGATTTATACGACTCCCGCAGTAACACATCATATTTACGGAACAACAGACACTACATCTGTTCTTTACAATAAAGGAGCCGACTGGGTTGGAGTTTTGATGGCGGTTTACAACGGTTTTGCGGCAGTTATGGCATTTGTAATTATGTGGTTAGCAAAAAGGACAAACAGAAAAACGGTTCATTCAATCAGTTTAATTGCCGGAGGGATTGGTTTAGCGTCGTTCTACTTCATAAATAATCCCGATTTACTCATTATTTCTGAACTGGGTATTGGTTTAGCATGGGCTTCAATTCTCGCAATGCCGTATGCAATATTAACCGGTTCCCTGCCTCAGAATAAACTTGGTGTTTACATGGGTATTTTTAATTTCTTTATAGTCATACCTCAAATAACGGCAGCTGCAATATTAGGGTTTTTCGTAAAAAGTCTGTTTAACGGTCACGCTATTTATGCCCTTTTATTAGGCGGCGCTTCAATGATTCTCGCTGCGTTTCTTATGAAGTTTGTTGATGATGTAGATTAGAAGAAGTCTTTTAAGAGTCCGATTTAAGAAGCCTAACTTTCCAGAAGCCCAACTTTTTCCGCCAAAGGCGGACAAGTAAAAAAGTTGGGCTTCTTCTTGGACTGTATTTACTTATTATATTTCCTTTCCAATTCGTTTATCACTTTTAAAGCTTTATCTGAAAATCCCGGGAAATTTCCCGAACCCATTTTTGCGGCTTTATCATAAAGCTTAATAAACCTAAATGGATTTCCTACACATTTAACAAGATCATTTCTATTAAACTTTTGTAAAATTAAACTGGACATAAAATAACCTGTAGTATGACCTAATTCCGGTAAAAGGTTTTGAAATTTCTTTGAGTAAGTAAACTTCTTATTTTGGTCTTGAGCAATGGCAGTAAGATAACTATCCATTTTTTGAATAACATACGGAGTTTTACCAACATCATTAATAAATGTTCTCGCGTAACGGGAAACCGAATTGCTTGCTTCGGTAAACCATTTTATTTTATCAACCTGATCAGCAATGCCTTCAGCTTCAATTCTGCTAAGTGTATTTATGATGGCTGCATCTTCGGGAGCAACTCCGTATGTCCTGTATTTTAATTCCCTATTTCTGTACCAATGATGAAATTCGTGTGCTAAAAATCCAACAATATTCCATTCGATTGTAGCAGCTAAATCGACAACAATTGGTGATGATCCTCTTCCGTTACTTTCGAAAATTATAAAAGAAACGGGCGGAAGCTGATTTACGTGATTTTGAGGAAGAAATTTTAGAGTTCTGCTTATTGCAGTTTGTGAATAATTGGAATATTTAATCTTTCGCTCTTGCTCATCAATTCTTACTCTATTGTCGCGCACTTTTATATAGTGCTGAAGATATGTAATGTTTCTGCCTGATCTTAATGCTTTATTTAACGCCGATCTCTTCGAAGGCATAAAAACCAACGAGAAATTATCTTTAAAAAAGTTTCTGCTGAATTCTCTTTTTAGCAAAACTTTATAACCCGGCGTATTAAATAATTCATTCCACTTCTGCTCGGAAGGTTGCTGATTATGCTCAAGAATATCTGCAATTTCCCAAAATTTAGTTATTCCGCTAAAATCAAAATTTGAATTTCTTTGTGCAAAAGAAAAAGTGGATAGATATAGTAAAATGAGAAGTATAAATATTTTCGTCATAATAATTTAGTGTGATTAAACAAAAATATGAATAAGATAATGTATAAATTATTTTTCTAACACAAAATGTAATTAAATATGATACGTTGTATTTATTAAAAGTGCACTTAAAAAAGTGCTTGAGTTATTTATTAGTCAACTTAGCAAGTTGACTTACAAATCATGAAATAAATTTTAATCATAAATTTGTAGGTTACTTTTACTATGATGATGAATCATTCCACTTTAGTCAATGAATATTAATTCACTTTTTGTTCTTTGGGCAGCATCCAAACTAATGCCGATATTGCCAAAGATATTGCACTTATAATAAATACCATATTCTTATCTGCCGAGTCCTGTATAATTGCTCCGAACAAGTAACTAACTATTAACTGTGGGATAACAATCGAAAGATTAAACATTCCCATGTAAAATCCCATTCTGTTTTGATTTACCGTCTCAGACATAATTGCGAACGGCAGACTAACAACGGCTGCCCAGCCTACACCAGCAACCGCCATTAGAGAATATAAAGTATATTCAGTGTGTCCAAACAGTAATATTCCCAAATATGCTAAAGCCATAACGGCAACGCTGAACATCTGCGTTTTTACTCTGCCTATCTTTTTTGCAATCGGTTCCAAAACAAAAACCGGCAGCACTGCTCCCACTGCATTAAGAATTAAGAATGAAATAGAAATTATCTGACCGGTTTTATTATCGATTAAACTTTTCATTTGTTCAGTAACACCGGCAGGAGTGGGATTTATTTTTTGTGAAATGAATGCAATTATAAATACGAACATTGTTTGAATTCCTAGCCACGAAAATGAATTCGCAAAACATATTTTAAGAAATTCGCCGAGCTTTGTCTCAGTTGACCTCACTTTATCATCATTTTCATCTGTCTGTTCCAGATGTCTTTTTTCTTTAACTAATAGCGAAGGAATAATTGTGAATAATAAAACAAGTCCAATCCCAAAATAAATCAGGAAATAATTTCCAAATATCGCACCGATTGCATAAGCCAAAACCCCGAAAGTTCCGGAAATAAACTGCATCCATGTATAACCTTTTGTTCTGGGATCTCCCTCCGGTGTAACATCTGCAATAAGAGAGCGTGTAGGATTGAAACTTACGTTTATAGATAAATCAAACGTTAATGCAACTATAATTGCTACAACAAGAAGACTTCCCGCTCCGAACCAGCTGCTTATTGCACCGAGATGAGGCAAAGCAAAAAGCATTAGTGCTGCTAATACTCCGCCGATTATAATGAACGGTCTTCTCCTTCCTCCCCAAAACCATACATTATCACTAATTGCGCCAACAATTGGTTGAGCAATTAAACCGGCAATTGGTCCGGCAGACCATACGATTCCCATTTTGTGTAAGTCCAATCCGTATTGTGTTACCAATATCCAGCTAAGTGCCGAGATTTGGATGGAAAGTGCAAATCCCATTGCAGTTGCAGGCAGACTTAAAATAGCATAAAATGAATTAGAAAGTTTTTTTTGTATTTCCAGCATAATTATTTCTCTTGGAATATTCGGGAAAATTTAATTTTTGTAAAATAATGCTTTTTATAATAATTGACGCGTCTTTTTTTTATCAATATTTATAAACTTTGGCTGACGAATTGGAGATATCTATAAACTTTAAGGAATCAATTTTAAAGGTTTTGTTGGAAAGCATATCATGTAAATCCTTCACATTTATAAAATTTTTTCCATAGTCGGTTAACAAAACATTTTTACTTTTACCGGAAGAATTAATAATCACGATAAAATTTTCATTTTTATATTTTTTAAGATAAACGTAAAGACCGTTTTTGGGCGGGAAGTGTATCATTGTCCCGCTAGACAGAGCCTTGTATTTTTTACGTAAATGTAAAAGTTTGGAAACGAAATTATAAATATCATTTTGCTTTTTGGTTCTCCCCGTTTCGATAAATTCATTTAATGAATCATTAGGAAAACCGCCCGGGAATTGAGCTCTAATTTTCCCATGTTCACCGCCACCGTCCATTCCTATTTCGGTTCCGTAAAATATTTGAGGTATTCCTCTGGAAGTTAATAAAATTGTCAGAGCAATTTTCAATTTTTGAATATTTCCTTTTGCTAAGTACAGAGCGCGGTCAATATCATGATTATCTACGAATGTTACTAAATTTTCCGGATCGGAATAGACAAAATCCTTGGCAAAGGTTTCATAAATCTTTTGGAATGAACCGGTTCCGGACAGATAGCTGCGCAGCGCATCCGAAAGAGCAAAATCGAAAACCGCAGGCAAATTGGAATTGAACTTTCTCGGGAAGAACGAATCCCTTTGGTATTTTGCCAAAAATGCAGGATCCCCTTTCCAAACTTCACCGACAATATTAAAATGAGGATATTCATCTAAAATTGTTTTTGCCCAATTGCTCAAATACTTTTGGTCGCAGTACGAATATGTATCCTCTCTTATTCCATCAATCCCGAGATACTCTATCCACCAAATTGTATTTTGTATTAGATAGTTTGATACAAATGAATTAGCTTGATTTAAGTCCGGCATGTAATCCGTAAACCAGCCTTTTATAGTTTTATTGTAAGTCGAAGTATCACCATGAATATCAATAAACGCAAGCTTATCGTGATGAGCCGGAAGGTGGTTTTTTACCGTACCGTTAAACCAATCTTGCGTCGGCGGATATTTTACCCAAAGATGATTTACTCCTATATGGTTACTTACATGGTCCATGATAATTTTTAGTCCTTTGGAATGAGCTAACGTAACTAATTCTTTATAAAGTCTATTGCTACCAAAGCGCGGATCAATTTTATAAAGGTCTGTTGCAGCATAACCATGATAGCTCATCCACATATTATTTACAAGCATTGGTGTTATCCAGAGAGATGTAACACCGAGATTTTTCAGGTAATCCAATCTGTCAATAATACCTTGAATATCCCCTCCGTGCCTTCCGTTTAACGATCCGAATTTGAATTGCTCGAATTTATTCTTCAAAGTATCATTTGCGTAATCACCGTCGTCAAATCTGTCCGGGAAAATTAGATATATTACATCGCTATCATTAAAACCCTGATGTATAAATTCTGATGTATCTCTTTTCAATATTGGAAATTTGATGTTGAATGAATCACTTCCCTTTTTAATTTCAATGTTATAAGTTCCCGGAGCAGTATTTCCAGCAATCTGCAAAGAGACTAAAGAATAACTTTTATTATTCTGAAGATTTATGCTGCCGGCAGTTAAAATATGTGAATTAACGGAAATGGAATCTAAGTTTGTTCCATACAGCAATAACTGTATTTTGTTAAGCTTCATTCCGCTCCACCAGTTAGGCGGTTCGACTTTCGTAACGGTTAAATTTTGAGGGAATATCTGTGTAACTGCAAATAAAAGTAGGATATGCAGTATCGATAATACTTCCGAGAATCTTAAAGTCATTTTTCCCCAGGAATAATTGTTAAAAATTTTTCAAAAATAAAATATTATCAGTCAAAATAATAATTTAAATGCGATAAAAGAAGTATAATAATTTCACATCATTTCCTTAATTTAGGATGTAAAGTTATTTTTAATTGGAGAGTAATAATGGATCAAAAAGAATTTAAAGAACTGCCTGAACATGGCTCGTGCTTTGTATGCGGAACGGAGAACCCTAAAAGTATAGGAATGAAATGGTTTATTGATAAAGATAAGAAAATATTTGGGAAGATTACATTAACAAAAGAACAGCAAGGACCGCCGAACCATGCTCACGGAGGGGCTTCTGCTGCATTGTTGGATGAAGCAATGGGAGCTGCCGCTTGGGTCTCCGGTTATAAAGTTGTTTCGGTTAATTTAAATATAAATTTCCTAAAGCCTGTTCCACTCGGTGTCCCGTTAAAAGTTCTAGGATATTTAAAAAACAAAGAGGGTAAAAAAATCTTTGCTGAAGGTCAAATAATTTTACCGGATGATGAAATAGCTGTGGAAGGCAGGTCAATATTAGTCGAACCGGAAGGATTTTTCCTTGGCATGGATGCAGAGTATAATAAGTTTATCGGTTCAATCTGATTTTTATTATTAATCATTGAAATTCATCTTAGTAATCTGACAAAAATTTCTATAGCCACTTTGCTTCTATTTTTTTAGGTGAATTTTATATCTGAATTCTCATCTTGCTTTTATTTAGCTTTAGAAATAACTTTGTGCTTTAATTTTTATTATGAAAGAGCAAACAAAAAATATAACCGTGAACCGTAAAGCTAAGCATGATTACTTCATTGTGCAGTCTTTGGAAGCCGGAATAGTACTGGTCGGGACGGAAGTAAAAGCTTGCAGAGAAGGCAAAGCAAATTTAACCGATAGTTACGGTAGAATAAAAAACGGTGAAGCATGGCTTGTAGGAGCATACATCGGGCATTTTACGCAAGGAAATAGAAATAATCACGACCCGCACCGGGATAGAAAATTATTACTTAGCAAAAGAGAAATACGTAAATTAGATAAATCCGTAAAAGAAAAAGGCAATACTTTAATTCCAGTCAGAATGTACTTTTCTAGAGGTAAAGTGAAAGTAGAATTAGCTTTAGCAAAGGGTAAAAGAAGCTACGACAAACGGGAAGCAATTGCCAAACGTGATTTTAATAGAGATGTCGAAAGAAAAATTAAATATTAATATAACTTTAATTCGGGGAATGTAACTCATTGAAAAATAATAACTTTATCCCAATTACCGAACAAATGGATTTAATTAAACGAGGCGCTTCGGAAATAATTCCTGAAGATGAGCTGATAAAGAAGTTAGAGAAATTTGCTAAGACCGGTAAACCGTTAAATATAAAATTAGGCTGCGATCCTACTCGTCCCGATTTACATTTAGGTCACTCTGTTGTTTTACGCAAATTAGCTCAATTTCAGGAACTAGGTCATCAAGCCATTCTGATTGTAGGCGATTTTACCGCAATGATTGGTGATCCTTCAGGGAGAAATTCAACAAGACCTCCTTTAACTTTTGCTGAAGCTCAAGAAAACGCAAAAAGTTATTGGGAGCAAGCTTCAAAAATATTAGATAAAGAAAAAACGAAAATAGTAAATAATTCCGATTGGCTGAGCAAAATGAGTTTTGAAGATGTAATTAAACTAGCTTCGAAATTTACGGTTGCCAGAATGCTTGAAAGAGACGATTTCTCAAACAGATATAAAAGCGGTGTGCCAATTAGTGTACATGAATTTCTTTATCCCTTAGCACAAGCAATGGATAGTGTTGCTATAGAAAGTGACGTTGAATTAGGCGGTACGGATCAGACTTTTAATTTACTTGTAGGCAGAGATATTCAGCGTGAGTATGGACAAGAACCGCAAGTTATTTTAACTATGCCGTTACTGGTTGGAACGGACGGGACCGACAAAATGAGCAAGTCTTACGATAACTATATCGGCATAAATGAAAGTCCGAAAGAAATTTTCGGGAAGTCTCTTTCAATTCCTGATAATTTGATTTATACGTATTTTGAATTGGCAACAGATGTTACCGGTCAAGAACTTGAAAAAATTAGAAATGAACTTAATGATAAGAGCATAAATCCTAGAGACGTAAAGCGTTCTTTGGCAAAGAAGTTAGTTTCAATGTATCATTCGGAAGAAGCGGCAAAGCAAGCGGAAGAAGAATTCGATAAAATATTTATTAAAAAGGGTGTACCGGATAATATTCCTGAAATTAAATTGACAAATATAAAGGAACTGGAGATAATCGATCTAATTTTGGAAGCTGGATTTGCTCCGTCACGGGGTGAAGCGAGGAGACTTGTTCTGCAGGGAGGTGTTTCCGTTAACGGGAAGAAAATAACGGATATAAAGCAAATGATCACAATAGTTGACGGTTTAATTCTAAAGGTTGGAAAAAGGAAGTTTGCGAAAATTTTAGTATAGGGAGAATTAGTGTACGTTCCGAAAAAAATATTTTTTACAAAAGGTGTTGGCGTTGAAAAAGAATATTTAGCTTCTTTTGAACTTGCTCTTAGAGACGCTAAAATTGAAAAATATAATATAGTAACTGTGAGCAGTATTTTCCCCGTTGGCTGCAAAAAAATATCATTGCATGAAGGAATTAAAGAATTAAAACCGGGACAAATAATTCATGCTGTAATGGCGAGGAATGCAACCAATGAACCAAACAGGTTAATTGCTGCTTCTTTAGGAATAGCACGTCCAAGGGATAAAACCATGTACGGTTATTTATCGGAGCATCACCCGTTTGGTGAAACCGCTCAAGTATCAGGTGATTATGCGGAAGATTTGGCGGCATCCATGTTAGCTACAACTTTGGGAATTGATTTTGATCCCGATAACGCATGGAACGAAAAAGAACAGGTTTTTAAAATGTCCGGTAAAATTGTTAATACTACAAATGTTACACAATCCGCCCGGGGAAATAAAAATGGTTTGTGGACAACTGTAATAGCAGCTGCAATTCTGTTACCCTAAACTTTTTAATCTTAATCCTGGTCTTACTCTTAATCCGGGAACCGATAAAAAGTTATAAAGTTGATAATTCAATACTAAAACGGCAGTCCTTTTTTACATATATTATAATTGGTTTTAAATTAAGAATTAACTCTAACCATTCTTTGATGCTTTAGAAATGAAATTGAAGAACATACTACTTGCTAAAATTATAATAACCACATTATTTTGGGCTGCTCCCCTATTATTTGCTCCGCCTGACCTGTTTCTTTTACTTGGTATTCCGGTTCCCCACCCGATTTTGTTTATCAGATTACTTGGCGCAGCGTATTTTTCTTTAATTTTTGTTTACGTCTATGGCTATCGATTGCTGAAATCAAAAAGAAATCCCTTAAGTGCGGAACTTTCAGTTTCAACAGGAATTGTTAGTAACGGGCTGGCATTTATAGTTTTATTTTATTTAGGAATTTCAGGCAGTTGGGCAGAATGGGGCTTAATTGGTCAAATTTATATGTGGAGCACGGTAGTAATTACTTTACTTCTTACTGCCGGACTGTATTTTGGTTTTAAGTTTAATAAATAATATGAAAAAGCTTCTTTATTAACCTCAGTTCTGTTTTCCGTAACACAGGTTTGTAATTTGTGTTTTTAACGTTTTAAGACAAAGCTACTTTGCTTGTATCAATTACATTTTCGCAGAATACAATTCTGCGTTACGAGCGCAGCATGAAATCTTAATCTATGAATTCTTATTCAGCCAGATAAGTAAATTTCCAATCCTTCCAATCATTAACTAACTTAGCTTTAACAGGATTATATAAAATATACTTTATTATCCTTTTCAGCTCATCTTCATCTCTTACAATATGGTCGAAACTCTCGGACTGCCAAAAACTGCCTATTCTTTTTAATATTTTATTAGCTTCCCGTGCCGAATATCTCTTGATTGATTGCATAATTTTGTCAACAGTTTTTAAATCATCAAATAAGTAAAAAACTAAATGTACATGGTTTGGCATAATTGTATAACAAATTAGCTTAAAGTCCTTTTTATCATAAAAATGGAGACTTTGCTGAACTATCTTTGCAATTTTCTCATTTTTCAAATATTGAATTTTTCTGTTATTGTCTAACAATTTGTCATATTCGGCAAAGAATTTTTTATCTTTTAGGTATTTCTCTTTCTTAGTCTTTGCAATTTCTGTGAATTCTTTTCTTCCCCTTAATTCCTTTAATGCTTTTATAGGGATCGAATCTTTTAACCGATAAGTAATAAAAAAGGTTGTATTCTTTCTATAAAAATGAGGTAGATTTCTTCTATGAAAATGTGTTAAATTCATAACACTAAAATATTAAATTTAATTACATTTTATACTCTAAATTAGAAGAATATAAAGATCGCAGAATGCAATTCTGCGTTACTAAGGTAACACAGGTTTGTAATTTGTGTTTTTAAAAGACAGATCTACTTTGCTTGTATCAATTACATTTTTGCAGAATACAATTCTGCGTTACGTAAGATAACACAGTTCTGTAAACTGTGAATAATTGCATATTGAATAAAATAAAAACAGCAGAATGCTATTCATCGTGACAGATTTTAATCTTCATATATTTTTTGCCGTTTCTTTAATCCCTTTAAATGAACAATTAAAGCTAACACCAAGCCTACTATCATCGGTTCGATTTGTGATAATATATTAGTATCTGCAAATAGAGGTCTGACGAAAAACCAAATTAAACTTCCGGAAACTCCAAGAATAATTTCTGCAATTGCATAATTCTTGTCAATCTTAAAATTTGCATAGTATGCTCCGATTATCAAAAATATTATTCCGGGAATTAGTATGCTCCCGATTAAATACCAAAGCTGAATAATTGATTTAACGTAATAAGCTAAAGGAATGGAGATAATAATTGTAACTAATAATCCTACCTTCGTATATATCACTGTTTCCTTATCGGAAATACGATTTTTTATTTTATAAATAAAATCTCTGCTGAATGTTGTAGCACTGAGGAACAAAAAACTATTAAGGGTTGATAAAATTGTTGCAAACAATGCAGCATAGAAAAATCCTTTTATTCCCGGTCCGAGTAATTTTTCGGCAAGTAGCGGGAAAGCTTGAATAGGGTTTTGTAAATCCGGTAATGAAGCCCGGGAGTACAATCCGGTTGCAGTTGTTAAGAAATCGAACAAAGCCCATAGTACAACGGATATTATGATTCCGTTGCGTGCTATTTTACCGCTCTTTGCCGCATAACATCTCTGATGAAAACCGGGGTCCGTAAACGTCCATAATGCAATTAAAAACCAAACTACTATATAGGTAATGGAAGCATTTCCGGTAAACGTTAAATGATCGCTTGGCACATTTTGTTTTATAAACTCTAAACCTCCTAAATCAGAGTTTGCAATATAAATCATAATTATAAACCCGATAAACATTACAAAGAATTCAAGGGCATCAGTATATAAATCGGATTTGTATCCGCCTTTAAAAAGATAGACTGATGATACAAGGACTCCCAAAACTATTGCCGGTAATAATTTAATATTGAAAATAAGTGTTAATAGATTGGCAATCATTAATAAATACGGAGCGGGCGATACAAGTAAAAAAATAATTACTGCCGAAAGGAGTCCGACTTCCCTTCCGTAAGTTTGCTGAAGTTTGTCCGGGATGGTAAATAATTTTGCTTCGCGAATCTTTTTGGCAAAAAATATTGCAAATATAATTGCGAAAATATAATACGGCAATCCTTGGGTTACCCAGCTTACAATACCATATTTATAAGTGAATTCCCCAACTCCAAGAATGCCGCCGTACCAAGTTGCCACATTCGTTAAAACAAACAGCAGCAGCCCAACCTTTCTTCCCGAGAGCAAATATTCATCGGACACTTTCCCTTTGCCAACTTTGGAAATAAAGCCGACAAATAGTATCGCCGCAAAAAATATTATCAGAACAAGAATATCAAGATTACTAAAAGAAATCATTTAGGATTGCATCTTTAAAATTTCGAATTACGAAAATTATACCGCCTTGTATTTTCAAGCTAACTTCATCCGCTTTTGCTTCATTGCTTGTGCTTTCCTTTTTGCCGAATGGTAAAGAAACATTTCTCAGCGGGTATTTTAATCCTTTGGATTTTATTTTGGTTTGTTCATCAAACCCGTAAAGCGAAATTGTTTCTCCCGGAATAGTGTTAAACAAAACATCTCCGGTAAAAGCTTTCAGAATAGATTTTTCGTGAATGAGCGATATATCTATTTTATTAAAGTACTTAATTAGTATTCCCAAATTACAGAATGAATGATCCAGCCTGTCTCCTGTTGCTCCAAGCAAAACAACTTTGTTAAATTTATGTTTAATGGCATACTTCAAACATTTTTCTACATCGGTATCATTCTGGCGTTTATAATGAATTATCTTAATTTGCCGTTCATTTTTATAGAAAGATAAAACTTCGGGTTTTATTGAATCAAGATCACCTATTATAATATCCGGATCAATCTTCATAGTATAAGCTGAATTAGCTCCACCGTCCGCCGCAATTAAAGGCTTAAATCCTTTATTTTTATAAAAATTAATTACCTGTTTTTTAGGCTTGTTTCCATTAGCTAATATTATACATTGTTTCATTGATCTCTTCTATTTGTTAACTATAAACCTAATTTAACTCCGGTTAAGAAGTTCCTTTCTGCAGCCGGAAAAAACTCACCGCCAATTGCGTATGAAGCATACAAATTATCAAATAAATTATTTACTTGTACAAAAATTTTAATCTTTTTGAAAAAAGAATTTAATTGAAATTCGTAACTGCCTATAAAATTAACAACGAAATAAGCATCAACTTTATTATCCGAGTATGAAACAAATCCAGGATACTTTGCACGATATGCCGGTAATTTATTATAAAAATTATCGGAATAGAAATCTCCGACAAACTTAGCTGAAAATTGAGCAAAAAGTCCTTTGTATTTATAATTTACAATCGTATTAAAAGTTACTGCAGGGAAACCGCTAATGATATTGCTTTTTAAGTCTATTGCCACAGATTGACCGGAATAATTAATATAGGTTTTTCCGTCCTGAATAAAATTTCTGCTGTATGAACCGTTTAGTAAAATATTTAAATTATTTATCAGTTTTAACTGTCCGGAAAATTCCAGTCCGGTGTGAATTGTTTTATCAATATTGCCGGTAATCGGCTGACCGAATCTGTCTACTTGTCCTTTCTTAACTATTTCGTTATTAAATAACATATAAAAACCATTAAGGGAAAAGCTCATATTTTTCAGTTTATAATTTAGTCCCAACTCAAAATCGTTCATTGTTTCCGGTTTTACAAGCGGATTATCAAAATCATAATTACCGTCTGGGTTCAATTTGAATTGCGGAACTTCTCCGGCGCTTGATTCCGCTGCATCGTAATAGTTTTTTAATCTCGGTTCACGCGTTACTCTTGCAAAAGAAAAATATGAATTTACTTTAGGAGAGAATTTATAATTTATGCCGATACGCGGATTAACATAAAAACCGGGTACATTAAAATTATTCCCAACATATTTTTCATTATATATTTTATAATTATGATAAGCAAATTGAACTTCCGCAAGTAAATTTATTTTTCGGTCTAAATTCCAATTTTCGTTTGCATAGAAATTTAATATATCCTTCCCTCCGTTAAAGGAGTAGTATTTGTAATCTTTAGTTAATCCGGGCGGCAAACCTTCGGCATAGTTTATACTGCCCCAATGCAAAGATTTATGTTTACGAAACTCACCGCCTAAAATTAAATTACCGTTTTTATGTTTAATACTAATGCGCGGTATCCATCCCCATTGAACGTTTTCAACTTGTGCACGAATCAAGGCATTTGTAGGATTTGCCGTTGAATCAATTCCGTTAGCTTTCAAGCGGAAATAATCATCATAAAAAACCGACCATGAACCGTCATAATCAAAAAAACCTTTACCGATTACAAGAAAAAGAGCTGAATTAAATGTAACATTATCGTTTAATTTTAGATCGTTTAGTATTTCAAAATGAGGCTGTGAGAAATTTTCAATCTCTGAAGCTCGGCGTAAAACTTTAAAAGTATAATTATTATCATCAGCTTCCCAATAAGATAAATTTTCTCTTCTCAAATTTTTATTTTTAATAGTAAACTTCGGTAAACCGTTATATGCTAATCCGTCAGAAATAGGTCCACCATAAATATTAATTTGCGTAGTAAGTTTTTTATCATACCTAACTGCCGAAACGTGATAACTGTTAAAATTAACCCAGCTGCTGTTTCTGTAACCGCTGCTCAACGTTTTTGAAAGTTTAGTGTAAACGGAATATTTATTTTTAATTAAACCGCTGGAGAAAGAGGCTTCATATTTCCTGGTATTAAAGCTTCCTAAAGTTGATGAAAGATTGAACATCGGTCTGTAGGAAAACGAAGAAGTAATTATATTAATTGAGCCGCCTATCGCAGGATAACCAATACTTCCGCTTCCCGCACCTCTTTGTACCTGAACCATTTCCGTACTTTCCAGAAGGTCCGGCATATCCAACCAATAAACGTTGTGATCTTCGGGATCATTTTGAGGAATGCCGTTAACCGATACGGAAATTCTTCTTTGATCGAAACCGCGAATGCTTAAATAGTTATAGCCGATTCCGTTTCCATTTTCGGAATAAAAAGTTGTGGATGGTAAATAAGATAGATATTCCGGTAAATCCTGAGTTATATAGTCCTGATCAATATCTTCACGTTTAATTTTTGAAAATGAAGCCGGAGTATTTCTTAAGTTTCCAATTGTTCCATTTACTAAAACAGTTTGACTGCTTAGAATTGATCTCTTCATTTTAATAACTTTAATTTTTCTGGTTCTTAATTTATCTATCAGAATATTTTTTGTTTTGTATCCGACATAACTAACAATCAAGTATTTTGATAAGTCATTTTTTCCTAAACCTGAGATAGTAAACTCACCGTTTTTATTTGTAGTTGTTCCTTGCTGAATATCTGGAATAGAAATGTTTGCAAGAGCCAAAGGTTCGTTCGAACTTGCATCAATTACTTTCCCTTTAACTGTGAAAGATTGAGCGCCTGTTGTTGTGTATAAAAGTAGTAATAGTATAATTAAGTGCTTCATTTTTATCCTTTCGTTTAAAATAAAAAAGCCGTTTGAGGAAAACGGCAAAAACACTTAATCATTTGAAACCGTTTTCCTACGCCGGTATTATCCGGTTCAGGTATTAAGGGTTTTTTCTCAGTCCGATATTTATTCGAACACCCCTAACGGAAAATTTATACTGTAAACTTAATAAAGTTAAAAATCTAATTCAATATTACTAATTTTTGTCCTGCTTTTATTTTTGAGGTTTTTAATTTGTTCCACGCTTTTAAATCTGCAATTCTTACATTATACTGATTTGCAATAGTCCAGAGAGCTTCTCCCCTTTTCACTTCGTGAATTTTATTTGCCGAATGAATTCTTTTTACGGATGTTAAATTGTTAGGTTTTTTTCTATATATTTTTAACGACTGTCCTAGAAGTATTTTATTTCCTTTAAGATTATTCCATTTCCTCAAATCGGAAATTTTAACATGATTTTTAAGAGCTATTTTACCAAGAGTATCATATCGTTTTACTTTGTAAATAATAGCATTTGATTTATGCTTAGAGCGGTTTGAATTGCTGCGGGTTTTAGCTATGGCTCTTGTAGAACTGATATTCTTTACTTTAAGAGTTTTACCGACAATAATTTTATTTGAGTGGAGATTATTTATTTTCTTTAATTGTCTAATACTTGTACGATATTTCAAAGCAATTTTACCAAGCGTATCGCCTTTGCGTATTTTATATGTTCCAGGTTTACTGCTTACATTCCGGGCTGTTGCAACATATCCCCGTGAATTATTCGGGTAGATTTTTAATAATTTGCCGGCGTAAATTCTATTTGTTCTCAGTCTGTTCCATCTTCTAATTTGGTAAGTTGATACATTATATTTTTCGGCAATTTCTCCCATTGAATCGCCTTTCTTAATTCTGTATTTCACTAAGTTTCTTTTTGAAGTGGTACTTTTACGACTTTTAGCAATATATTCCGTACCCGGTTTGCCTGTATAGATTCTAAGTTTTTTCCCTTTGTAAATTCTACTGGTTCTCAGTCCGTTCCATCTTTTTAATTGAGAGATTCTTACTCCAAATTTATGTGCAATTGTTGAAAGAGATTCACCGCGTCTTATTCTATGTTCAATCCATGTATCACCGGAGCTTTCGTATAACTTTCTAATTTTTTGTGTTCTTCCCATCTTATCTATAGATGCATAGTAATCTTTTTTGTCTTTTGGTTCGTATATATTTAGCTGCTGTCCTACGCGAATAGATGTTGTGTAAGGTAAATTATTCCAGTTCCTTATGTCAAAAACTCTCACATTAAAAAGAGTTGCAATATCAACAAGATTGTCGCCTCTCTTAACAGTGTACAAGACTAAATCTTTATCTTTAGGTATGATAATTTTGTTTGAATCACTTAAATTATTCTTATAAACATCAATATAATCCGTTTTAGAATTTGTATCGTCAATTACAAGTTTATAGGGAACTTTGCTGGGATCGAAATGGGTAGTGTCTTCCTCAGCTGCCTGCAGATCCGTATCGAGCAAAACTTTACCGTTAGCAAATCTTGAGACAGGGATTTTTAACCTTACACCGGGATAAATACGTGACCGTAACGATATATTATTTATTCGTGCAAGACTTGATAATCTAACATGATATTTATGTGCAATTTGTGAAAGTGTTTCACCGCGCTTTACTCTATGAAGAACATAAAGTAATTTAGCATCTTCAGGAATATTCTTTATGTTTTCTTGAAAGGCTGTATAGGAAAGTGCGGGAACTTTTAATTTGTATCCGCCGGGTAAATTTGGAGGAGTACAATATTGAATTAAATCGGGATTTAGATCTTTCAATTCTTTTAATGAAATGTCAGCACATTTTGCTAAGACGTTTAAATCAATAGCTTCGTTAATTGTGTACTCTTTCGTTTCAAGTGGCTTGGTATATTCTAAATTATGAAAGCCGTATTTTTCCGGTTGACTAGCAATAAGAGTAACCGCAATATATTGAGGAACATAATTTCGAGTTTCTCTCGGCAGAAATCTTCTTATCTTCCAAAAATCTTTAGCTCCCGCTCTGCGTTCTGCCCTTCTAATTCTACCTTCTCCGGTATTATAAGCGGCAATTGCCAAATACCAATCGCCAAGCGACACATACAAGTCTCTTAAATGTCTTGCAGCAGCGCGAGTTGATTTCTCAGGGTTTCTTCTTTCATCAACATAAAAATTAACATTCAGGTCGTAAAGTCTTCCGGTACCTTTAATAAATTGCCATAACCCAACAGCTCTAGCCCAAGATCTTGCATGAGGTCTTAGTCCGCTTTCCGGAAGACTTAAAAATATTAATTGCTGAGGAACTTTTTCTTCGGCAAATATTTTTCCCATCATTGGAAAATACTTGCCTGTCCTTTCAAGCCATATTTCCATATGTCTTCTGCCTCTGCCGGTAAAGTATTCTATATATTGTTCTACAAATCTATTTACGGTTAGGGGGAAATCACCCACGACAATTACTTTACTTTTATCAACTGCTTCTTCCTTTGCATCTTCTTTAAGTGGAGGTATATCGGGAATGTTATTGCTCATCCATTCTTCTAATGCAAAAGTAGGAACGTTATCCGGTAATTCTTTTAATTTATTTAAATAATCCTGGTAATCTTCCACTATCGAATTTTCAAGCTCAGAGTAAGCCTCGTTATCTTCAATATCAGGGTAATAACTAAGTTCATTAATTATAGCTAAAGCGGAATCAAAAGCTGCTATAGTGTTTTTTGTATTTTTTAGCTCTTTGTTGGAAAGAGCGGTTAAGTAAAGCTGGCGTGCATCTTCCAGCATTTCGTTTACAATGACGGTTGTTTCAACAACTTGGCTTGTGTCTTGCTGCTCCGCAGTCTGCTTATTTTCAGTTCTATCCGATACCGATTTAAAAGAACTGCATGATGAAAAATAAAAACTTGCCAAAACGATGAAGGAAAGTAAAAATTTATTACGCACAATAGCTCCCTATCTAAAAAAAAGATGTTGAAAAATAATAGGTTACAAGGATAATATCAAGTAAAACATTATATAAATTTATTTAATTTCTTTGATTACAATCTTAG
>CBEVZC010000057.1:0-17995 GCA_965554225.1 uncultured bacterium
AGCTTTTGTTTTGAATGACATTTATTGATCAAGTGTCCATTCCATTCCTTTTCTTTATTTAATTTTCCGTTTTTCGATTATAATTTTCACGGATTT
Organism: uncultured bacterium; assembly: GCA_965554225.1. Classification (GTDB taxonomy): domain Bacteria; phylum Bacteroidota; class Ignavibacteria; order Ignavibacteriales; family Melioribacteraceae; genus BMS3ABIN04. The sequence goes on from CBEVZC010000057.1 coordinate 97, forward strand.
AATTTTCATAGAGAATCAATTTATAAACTATAATTAAATTATATTTTAGTGAAGGATATTTGTTTTTAATTTTCTTGGAGAAACATGAAACTCAGTCTGATAGGAACAGGTTTAATGGGAAAACCGATGGCGATTTCCCTCCTCGAAAAGGGATATGAACTATTTGTTTATAATCGCACACAATCTAAAACGGAAGAACTAAAAGAAAAAGGTGCAGTAATTGCAGATTCTTCAAATCAGTTGATTAAACTTACTGATACAGTTATAACTATGCTTTCTAATTATAATGCAATTAAAAATGTTCTTTTTAATAATAATAATGATTTTGCCGGTAAAACAATTGTTCAAATGAGTACAATTGCTCCGGATGAAAGTTTGGAGCTGAAGGCAAAAATAGAAAAGTTAAATGGGAAATATATTGAAGCGCCGGTATTGGGAAGCATTCCGCAAATTAAAGCCGGTGAACTGATTATTCTTGTGGGCGGTTCGCTTGAACTATATAACAGATTTCATGAATTGCTGGAAGTTTGGGGTAGTAAAATTATTCATGTCGGTGAAGTGGGAAAAGCAGCTGCATTAAAACTTGCACTCAATCAGTTAATTATTAGCGAGACAACTGCCTTTGCAATGAGCTTAGGTTATGTGCGCAAAACTGGTGTTGACGTTAATATGTTTATGGATATTTTAAGAGGCAGTGCATTGTATGCGCCCACTTTCGATAAAAAATTGCAAAGATATCTTAACCGAGATTTCAAAAATCCTAATTTTCCTGTTAAGCACCTACTAAAAGACCTAAATATAATCTCTGAAAACTTCGGTAAAGAAAAAATAAACAATCAAATTCTTGAAGCTACAAAACAAATATTGCACCGAGCAATAGACGAAGGATTATCTGACGTAGACTATTCAGCATTATACAACATAATTAACCCGAAAACTAACTAAACCTGCTTTTTAAATTGCAGTACTAAATTCTCCGTCCGTAATTGACCTGTTTAGAGATCACAGCTTTTAATTCTTCAGTCTCTAGAAGAGTAAATTTTATTATATTATAAAGTTATATTTTTTTTATTTGATAGATTGAAAAAATAAGAATTTTATCAGATAGGAAACTTTTTAAAACATGTTATTGTAGAAACACAATTAGTTTATTTAAATAATGTAAGGAGCCGTTTTGGAAATTACAGAATTAAACGAAAAAATCAAGAAGGAAAGTGAATTTGTAGATATTCTCTTTGCTGAAATAGGTAAAGTAATTGTCGGTCAAAAAGAAATGGTTGAACGACTAATTATCGGACTTCTTGCAAATGGTCATGTATTGCTTGAAGGTGTTCCCGGTCTTGCCAAAACACTTGCAATCAAATCACTTTCGTCTTCTATGAAAGCTAAATTCCAGAGAATCCAGTTTACTCCCGATTTATTGCCTGCGGATTTAATTGGGACAATGATTTATAATCAGAAAGAAGGGAATTTTTCTATTAAAAAAGGTCCTATTTTCTCAAATTTTATTTTAGCTGATGAAATAAACCGCGCGCCGGCAAAAGTACAAAGTGCACTGTTGGAAGCAATGCAGGAGCGACAAGTAACTATTGGTCATTCAACATTTAAACTTGATGAACCTTTTCTTGTGCTTGCAACTCAAAACCCAATTGAACAGGAAGGAACTTATCCTCTACCGGAAGCACAGGTCGATAGATTCATGCTTAAAGTAAAAATTACTTATCCTTCAAGAGATGAAGAGTTAAAAATTATGCATGAAAATGTTGGAGGAGCGTTCCCGACTATTAACCCCGTAATTTCGCAGAAACAAATCTTAAATGCCCGTAAACTTGTCCGCGATATTTATGTTGACGAAAAAATTGAGCAATATATTTTAGATATTGTAATGGCAACAAGAAAACCAAGTGAATTTGCCTTGAACGATTTAACCGATTTAATTAGTTACGGCGCTTCACCCAGGGCAACAATAAATTTAGCTCTCGGTGCAAGAGCAATGGCTTTTGTTAAAAGACGCGGTTATGTTATCCCGGAAGATGTGAGATCAATTTGCATGGACGTTTTAAGGCATAGAGTTGCGGTGACCTATGAAGCCGAAGCTGAAGAAATAAATTCCGAAAAGATTATTGAGAACATTCTGAATAAAGTTGAAGTACCGTAGTAGAACAAGATTAAGAGTAAGGTTAAGATTTAAAAGATATGCTGACAAAAGAATTATTAAAACAAGTTAGACAAATAGAAATTAAAACTCGCGGAGTTGTTAACGAAGTTTTTTCCGGCGAATACCAATCGGTTTTCAAAGGAAGGGGAATGGAATTTTCAGAAGTGCGCGAATACCAAATTGGGGACGATATAAGAAGTATCGACTGGAATGTAACTGCAAGATTCGGGCATCCATATATAAAAATATTTGAAGAAGAGCGAGAATTGACCGTCATCTTATTGGTTGATATGAGCGGCTCAATGGTTTTCGGAAGTGTAGATAAAACTAAGCAGAGAATTGCAGCGGAACTAACTGCTATTCTTGCTTTTTCCGCAATGAAAAACAACGATAAAGTCGGACTGATTTTATTTACCGAATCTATTGAAAAATTTGTTCCTCCGAGAAAAGGAAGAAGTCATGTGTTAAGAATTATAAGAGAAGTTTTATCTTTTGCACCCCAAGGGAATAATACCAATTTAAAAGGCGCTCTTGAGTATTTTAATCATACAATAAAGAAAAAAAGTATTGCATTTTTAATCTCAGATTACTTTGACAGCGGGTATGAAAAGATATTAAGAATAGCAGGTAAAAAGCACGACTTAATAGGAATAGTTCTGCGTGATCCGCGCGAGACTGAATTGTTGAAAGCAGGTCTGATAAAATTTAGAGATGCCGAAACAGGTGAAATAAGATATGTTGATACAAGCAGTAAAGTTGTACAAGAAAATTTTGCAAAGCATTTGAATGAATATGAAGAGAAACGCAGATCGGTTTTTATATCCAGCCGGTTAGATACAATACGAATCAGCACGGGTGAATCTTATATTAAACCGTTGGCTGAGTTCTTTCATTTACGTGAGAAACGATGGTAAAAAAGATATTTATATATATATTAGTTTTTATAAGCGTTAGTCTCAATATACAAGCTCAGTCATTAACCGTACAAGCAGAAACCGATACGACGGATTATCTTGTTGGGGATTACATCCACTATAAGCTTATTCTAACATACGGCAGCAACTATAAGGTAAATGTTCCTCCGTTAAAAGATAAGTTAGGAAGCCTTGAATTAATCAGTGAAGCGCCTGTTGAAAAATCGGAGAATGATTCGAGAATTACTGAAATCCACGAATACATTTTAGCAGGTTATGATTCTTCATCTATTAATATTCCTCCAATTAAAATTGAATATATTATTGGAAACAGCAATAATACTCAGTATTTGGAATCCAATACTGTTCATATAAATGTTCATACACTTAGAGTAAACCCGTCTTCCGATATAAAAGATGTAAGAGAGCCTTTAAGAATCGCATTAGGTTGGGTTTTTTATTTTATTCTCGGATTAATAATATTGCTGATTCTTTTAGCAGCATATTATTTCTACAACAAGTATAAAAGAAAAAATACAGGAGAGGTTGAAGTAGTTAAAACGGTTCAGCTTTCCCCGGGTAAAATAGCTTTAAAAGCTTTAGATGAACTTAATGAGAAAAAATTATGGCAAAAAGGAAATGTTAAAGAATTTCACTCGGAAATAACCGGAATAATTAGGAAATATTTTGAAGATCGTTACAATTTTCGTGCGCTCGAAATGACTTCCGAAGAAATTATGCAGGTGCTTGACCGGGTGATGGACAATCAGCAATTAATCGATATTACCAGAGAATTTTTGAGTAATGCCGATCTGGTAAAGTTTGCCAAATTTGTACCGATGCCTTCCGTAAATGAAGAAATGATGAAAGAAGCGTACAAAATAGTATCGCGAACGAAAATGCCGGAGCGGGAAGAAGAAATGCTGGAGGGAGCAAATGTTCAATAACGTTGAATTTGCTTATCCTTGGATTCTTTATTTTCTTTTCATAATTCCGTTTATGGCTTACTGGTATTGGAAGAAAAATCGCGAAAGAACACCTGATGTTATTTATTCATCGATAAAAGTTTTTAAAAATATAAAATCTACGCTCCGCGAAAAATTGAGACACCTGCCCGCCTTATTAAGAATTTTAGGGGTAGCATTACTAATTATAGCACTTGCGCGTCCGCAGTCCTATTTATCCGGTGAAGATATTTACACTGAAGGAATTGACATTGTAATGCTTCTTGATATTTCCGGCAGTATGCTTGCGGAAGATTTTAAACCAAATAGATTGGAAGCAGCTAAACAAGTCATAGAAAAATTCATTGCCGGCAGAAAGAGTGATAAAATCGGTTTAGTTGTTTTTTCAAGTAAAAGTTTCACACAATGTCCTCTTACTATTGATTATTCGGTATTAACGGGACTTCTGAAAGATATTCACAGCGGAATTATTCAAGACGGAACGGCGATAGGAAATGCAATTGCAAACGGAGTAAATAGATTAAAAAACAGTAAATCGAAGAGCAAGATAATTATTTTATTAACAGACGGAGTAAATAACAGCGGTGAAATTGATCCTGTTACGGCAGCTCAAATTGCTAAGAAGTTTGGGATAAGAATTTATACAATAGGCGTAGGAACAATTGGTGAAGCTCCTTTCCCGTTTCAAACACCGCTTGGCAAGAGATACTCAATGGTTAAGGTTGAAATTGACGAAGGTGTCTTAAAGCAGGTAGCTCAAATTACCGGAGGAAAATATTTTAGAGCTACAAACAAAAACAAACTTGCCAAAATTTATAATGAAATAGATAAACTTGAAAAATCGAAAGTTGAAATAACATCTTATAAACATACTAATGAATTATTTTATGGTTGGGCCGGCAGCGGATTACTATTAATTTTGCTTGAACTGATTTTATCCAAAACTTATTTAAGAAGGTTACCTTAAATCATGTTAAGATTTGCACATCCGGAATATTTAAATGCACTTTATTTAGTACCGCTATTAATTCTTCTTTTCTGGTATTCTCAGCGTCAGAGAAAAAGTTTGCTGGAAAAGTTTGCAAACAAAAAACTTTATAAGGTACTTTTGCCGGTAAAGAGTAATCTGAAATCAATTCTAAAATTTTGGACTGTAACATTAAGTATCGTACTAATTATTCTTGCTCTTGCAAATCCGCAAATAGGCAGTAAAATTGAAGAAGTAAAGCACGTTGGTATAGATGTTTATATTTTACTTGATGTATCTCAAAGCATGAAAGCGCAGGATATTAAACCAAGTAGATTGGAAAAGGCAAAACATGATATCGGAAAATTAATTCAGAAATTGCGGGGTGATAGAATCGGACTTATTGTGTTTGCCGGTGAAGCGTTTGTTCAATTCCCGTTAACTACAGATTATTCCGCGGCTAATTTATTCTTGTCTGCTGTTGATGTTAATTCCGTTCCTCAGCCGGGTACTGCAATTGGACCGGCAATTGACTTAGCGTTAAAGTCATTTAAGAAAGATGATAAGGCTAAAAAAGCTATTGTAATAATGACAGACGGAGAAGATCATCAAGGAAACTTAGATGAAGCAATTAAAAAAGCCAATAAATTAGATGTAAGTATTTATACAATCGGTCTCGGTTCCCCGGCAGGTGTTCCAATTCCTATTTTTAATAAAGCAGGGATACAAGTAGGTTATAAAAAAGATAGAAGCGGTAAGGTTGTTCTTACTCATTTGGACGAAGCAACTCTTAAAGATATTAGTGAAAAAGCACACGGGAAATATTATAGAGGTTCAAATACAGATGACGAATTGGAATCAGTTTATAACGATTTGGCAAGTTATGAAGGTACTGAATTTGGAGCAACAAAAGTTACTGAATATGAGGATAGATTTTATTATTTACTATTTCCCGCTATTTTATTATTGTTAATTGACTTTTTTGTATCAGAAAGAAAATCAAAGTTCTTAATGCGTTTTGAAAAAAATGAAAGTTAGAATAAACGATGAATAAAGGTAATAAAAATAACACAAGCGACTTAAATTTTATAAGTGGAACGTATATTATGTCTGTTTTGCTAATGGTTTTTGTGTTCGGTTTAATCGATATAACTTTTGCGCAAAGTACTCGCAGTCTAATTAATGATGGTGTAGACCTTTATGAAAAGAAAAAGTATTCCGATTCGGAGGTAGATTTTAAAAAGGGTATTGAAAATGATGCAAAATCGTTTGAGGGATATTTTAATCTGGGAGATGCACTTTATAAACAAGGAAGATATAATGAAGCTCTTGAGACATTGAAAAAATCCTATTCTCTTGCAAAAACAAATCAGCAAAAAGAAAGCGTTTATTATAATGTAGGAAATACATTATTAAAAGCTAAAAAATATGCAGAAAGCATTGATGCATATAAAAATGCGTTAAAGATAAATCCTAAAGACTTGGATGCTAAATATAATTTGTCTTATGCACTGCAAATGCTGAAGAACCAGAAAAATAAAGACAAAAATAAAAAGAATAAAAACAACAAGAATAAGAATAATAAGAACAATAAAGATAAGAATAAGCAAAACAAACAAGACCAAAATAAGAAGGATAAGCAAAAACAAAAGCAAAATAAGCAAAACAATAAAAAGAAAAATGAACAGCCAAAACAGCAGCCTCAACCCAAGAAGGATGAGATGTCGAAAGCTGAAGCTAAAAGAATATTGGACGCCTTAAAAAACAACGAAGCAGAAATTCAAAAACAGATAAGAAAAAGAAAAGGTAAAGTAAGAAAAACAGATAAAGATTGGTAAATTTACTTTTATAATTATTACCTATGATAAAAAGACAAATTATATCGAACCTAATTATTTTAATCCTTTTGGCAGGATATAATCTTTCTGCACAAAGTTTTAAAGCCAGTGTAGATAGAACAACTATTGGGTTAGGCCAAAATCTGCAAGTTGATTTTACCTTTAGTAACGGCGACTTGAATCAGCTTTCGGGATTTACTCCTCCGAATTTTTCTAATGCAAATTTACTAAGCGGACCGAACGAATCGCGAAGTATGCAGATTATTAATGGTCAGGTTTCGGGTTCATTAACATATTCATTTATAATTCATCCTAGTAAAATCGGGAAACTTAGAATTGGAAGCGCTTCAATAAAGTATAAAGGGAAGAAATTAACTTCCAACTCAATTAGTGTTAATGTTGTTAAAGCTTCGTCGGCGCCTCAAACCGTACCTTCAAAAGCCGGAATTTCTGATCAAGAAATTGCCAGGAATGTTTTTATTCGTGCAATTCCAAACAAAAGAAACGTAATACAAGGTGAGCAGATTACCGTAACTTATAAATTGTATACAAGGCTAAATATCTCCTCCCCGCAAATTTCCAAATTGCCTAACAACAAAGGTTTTTGGGCAGAAGAGTTGGATACAAAACCTACTATTCGTTTTAATTATGAAATGTATAAGGGGCAGAGGTATAGGTCGGCGGTAATAAAGAAAGTAGCACTATTTCCAACAAAAAGCGGAAAACTAACCGTCACTCCATTCGAGCTGAAAATACCTGTAATTGTAAGAAAGAAAAGGAGCACGGATTTATTTGATGATTTTTTTAATGATTCGTTTTTTGGAAGAGCACAAACTATAGAATATTTGGCTAAATCTAACAAGGTAACTATAAATGTAGCTCCGTTGCCTGCCGAAGGGAAACCTGAATCGTTTAATGGTTCCGTAGGAAAGTTTAATATTAAAGCAACAATAGATAAGCAAAAAGTAAAAACAAACGAAGCAATTTCGCTTAAATTAACTATTTCAGGTAGTGGAAATATTGCTCTACTTGAAATACCAAAGCTTAAATTGCCTCCCGGTTTTGAAAAGTATGAACCCAAAACTTCACAAGTGATAAACAGGAAAAATATTGTTTCTGGTAAAAAAACAATTGAGTACTTAATTGTCCCAAGAATTCCAGGCGAAAAGATAATTCCACCTATTGAATTTTCCTATTTTGATCCTTCTCGGATGAAATATATTACAAAAACAACACCTTCATTTAAAATAAATATTGAACAAAGTGAAAATGACTATGCTAACAATACTACCGGTTATTCAAAAGAAGATATAAAGCTTCTTAGCGAAGATATAAGGTTTATCAAAACATCTTTTAACTTACAAAAGAAGAAAGAACTTCAAATTTTAACCGGCTGGTTTTGGTTTGCTGTAATTGTTCCTCTGTTAATTTTAATTGCATTAATTATAATTCAGAAGAGACAGAACAAATTGTTGAATGATATTGGTTTGTTAAAATTTCAGAGGGCGGAAAAAATTGCCAAAAACAAGCTGAAACTTGCTCAAAAAGCAATAGAAGCAGGTAACCGCGAGGATTATTATACCGGATTATCACAAGCTATTTTTGGTTATTTAGAAAATAAATTAAACATTCAGAAATCTGAATTTACCAAAGAGAAAGCTATTAACAGGTTAAGAGAATTAAATGTAGATGAACGTCTTATTAAGAAAGTAGAGCAAATTTCGGAAAGATGTGAATTTGCGCGTTTTGCTCCGAATTCTCAATCTCGTCAATCGGAAATAGAATTATATGATCAAACGGTAAGTGTAATACAGGAATTACAAAATTCTATTACTACTAAAAAGATGAGGAAGAAATAGAACGGATGTTAAAGAAAATTGCTCCCATATTGTTTTTGCTTTTCCTTTTGCCTTCAATCGGATTTGCATCCACGGATCTTGATTCGCTAATGGTAAAAGCAAACAAGCTTTATCAAAATAAAAATTACGATGAAGCTATTAAAGTATATAAAACGATTATCAATAATGGTTACGTAGGTTCTTCTTTATATTACAATTTGGGTAATGCTTATTTTAGAGAAAATAAGTTGGGATATGCAATTTTAGATTATGAGAAAGCGTTAAAATTAACACCCGACGATGATGACATAAAGTATAATTTGAAGATTGCCAATGCCCGCACGATTGATAAAATTCAGGAAGTTCCTCAACTTTTTATTGTTAAATGGTGGAATATTCTTGTTGCTGCGCTATCTATTTCCGGCTGGTTAACAATAGTGCTTTTCTTTTATATCCTTTTACTGGTAAGTATTGGCTTTTTTGTTCTTGTCAAAAATTTCAATATACAGCGGGAAGCTTTTATTGCCGGTGTAATTAGTTTTACAGCGTTAATAATTGTAACAATAATTTTAATAGCTCGTGTAAATTTGGAAACTTCATCGAATTACGGAATTCTACTTAATCAATCACAGGTAGTTAAAGCATCACCGGATAGGCAAAGTAAAGATGCATTCGTAATTCACGAAGGGATTAAGTTTAAAATTGAAGATGAATTAAATAATTGGACGGAAATTAAGCTGTCTGATGGAAAAGTCGGCTGGATTCCTAAAAGTTCTTTCGGAAAAATTTAACGTTTACTTTATTCTAATATTATTTGTTTAGTGTTTTCTTTAAAAACAAAAACCCGACAATTATTTGGTCGGGTTTTTATTACAACAAGGAGAATGCTATGAAAAACTTAAATAACTTCTTTTAATTCCTTAATTAACCATCGTCGGCTTTTTAAATAATGTTTTTTTATCAATTCTTCATCAAATCCTAATGCCCAAATAACATCCGGATTAATTTGACTTATCACTTCTTCATCTTCAGGGCTAAATTTAATCCTATGATAGTAAATTTCACCGTCGGCAGACTTATATAAATTATGATTTAGTTTGTTTATTCCTCGGTTATCCATATTTAATGCTGAGTTATTCATTTTTTCCCTTAATTTTAATTTTTATTACTACTTTACAAGGAACATGCCACTGAATAAACTTCATTTTTAGTCGTTTTAAGAAAGTTTATAGTCTTTTTGTGTCTCAAAAAGAAAAAATTTAAATTAAAAAATGTCTCAATATTGATCAAACAAAACTGCAATTTTTGTTTTTATTTAAGAAGAGTGAGTAACATTGTGCATGTTTTAATCATAAATAGAGTTATTTTGACTTAATTGTTGGTATTTTTTTTTATTATATTAATTATCATTAAAAATTATTTTAACAGGAATGAAAATGGAAATAAAAAGCAATAAAGTCGTCTCAATTAACTATACTTTAACTAACGCGGAAGGTAAAGTCCTTGATACATCGGATGGGCGTGCGCCTTTGCTCTATATTCACGGGAAGGGTAATATAATACCCGGTTTAGAAAAAGCATTAGAAGGTAAAAAAGAAGGCGATAAACTAAACGTTACCGTTGCACCGGAAGAAGCATACGGAATAAGGGATGAACGATTGGTTCAAATTATTCCGCGTTCTTCGTTTGAGGGAGTAGAAGAAATTGAACCGGGAATGCAATTTCAAGCTAATTTTGAAGGTCATCCCCAAATAATTGTGATTACTAAAGTTGAAGGAGACAATATCACAATTGATGCAAACCATCCGCTTGCCGGAGAGCAGCTAACTTTTGATGTTGCAATTACGGAGATTAGGGATGCTACGGAAGAAGAATTAGCACATGGTCATGTTCACGGACCCAATGGGCACCATCATTAAAATCCATAAATAAAATTGAGGATATTAGAGTGAAAAAAATATTGCTGGTTTGTTTGTCCTTCTTTTTATTGATTTCGGTTTCTCAAGGACAAAACGGAATTATTAGTGTAAAAAGTTCGCATAGTGTTCAAGCTACTGGAGACTCACTTGTGAAAGTTCTAAATAGCAAAGGAATGACCGTATTTGCTCGAATCGATCATGCTAAAGGTGCAAAATCTGTTGGTAAGAAATTAAGACCGACCCAATTGGTAATTTTTGGAAATCCTAAAATAGGTACGGTTTTAATGCAATGCAATCAAGAAGTGGGAATTGATTTACCGCAGAAGATGTTAATTTGGCAAGATGCGAATGACCAGACGTGGATATCTTACAATAGTCCCGATTATTTAGTTAACAGGCATAACTTGAAAGAATGTAATGGGAAAATAATTGCTAAGATTAAGGGTGCTCTAAAGAAATTTGCCGAAGCTGCGGCAAAATAATTTAGATCTGAATTTTAACAGACTATTTTTTGTATTATGAAATTATAAAAAAACCTTCGAGGAAAATTAAATCTTCGAAGGTTTTTTTTGAATAAGCTTAAAATATAATTACATTTTAGTTTTGTAATCTTTTCGCATCCAATGTGCTAACTCTTTTATTTCTGTTAAATCTCTTTGCATTTCGCTCCAACCATACCAAAGAGCATAATCGGGACTTGCATGGAAAGTACCTTGGAAAGTTCTCATTCTATGTTCCAAAAACATTACAAAAAGTTTTTGTTCAATAGAAGTAGGAGCATCATGGAAAGTTAATAACATTGGATAAGCATAAGGATAATTTTTGGGTTTGGGAATAACTTTGTCCTTATAAAGATCGGAAACTATCTTTATTGCTTGAGCCATTAAATGATCTGCGGCTTTTATCATTTTATCGCCTTTTTCAAGCTCGCCTTTAGCGAAATTTTTGGAATGGCAATTCTGGCAAGTTTTAAGCATTTTATCTCTTTCTTGCTGCCAATCCTCTTGAGTTAATCTTGCAATGTCTGCAGCTTTAACAACTCCAAGTAATTTAGTAGGTTTACCTTGAGGGTCTAAAACGCCTAAAGCTTGTAATATAGTTATTTGATCAGCAGCCCATTGTTTATCTTCAGGTAAGGGTAATCTAACCGCTAAAAACCCCCATGCTGTAAGTACATTATGGTTACCATTCTGCATGTGGCAAGTCTGGCAAGTTGGAGCCGGTGTATCTGCAGGTAAAACTCCTAATTGTTTCAAATCATTTCTTAGACCATGTTTAGAACTGGAATACATTTCCCACTGAGGATGATCAAATCCCATATGGCATGTTTTACATGCTTGAGGTTGTTTAGCTTCTTTTACTGAAAAAGTATGGCGAGTGTGGCATGCGTCGCAAGAAGCATGTCCGAACATCGATCCTTCGCTTTTTAGCCTTGCAAGTTCTTCTTTAGACTTAACGCCAATTTTGTGACATGATCCGCATCCTTTCTCACCGTCTATTAACGGTGAAGGCTGCATGTGGATAGTAGGCATTGCCATTAAAGTTCCCCAGCCCTTTGAATGTTTCCCTGCGAGAAATTGTTTAACCTGAGTTTCGTGACAATCATTGCACGTTTCATAGGTTGGTAAATCTGCTTTTGCAAAATCGGTCATGGTTGTATGTTCATCTCCATGACAAGTAGAACACACAACATCATTATGCGAATGTTTACTATTCTGCCAATCTTTTACAATCTTTGGCGTAACTTTTTTGTGACAATCAATACAATTTTGGGCGCTGATGATTGATGTAACAAAAAGAGTTAGAATAAACAATGCTATCAGCTTAGCTTTCATTCGTCCTCCGTTTAGAAAGGTGAAAAAAACAACTATTATTCGGAATAAAAATTCTGATATAAACTTATATAATATTAATATTTAGTGCAACTTTAAATTTATATTTAACATAAAATAGGTTTTATTTGTAAGTTTCTTTATTCAAAAAATTATTATACGGACTATCATTGAAAGGACTATTTAATAAATTTAATTTGAGTTCGGTTTATACTTATAAACAATATTTGGATTTCTCAGAGGAGAAAATTAGTAAGATTAATAAAAATGAACTTGATGAAAAAGGGAAAAAATTATTTGAATACAGTCGATTAAATCTTGTAAGAAGTTATAGAATTCAAAAATCTTATAGATTAAAATCTGAGATTGTAGACTTATTTAACGGAATTAATGAAAAACAGATATGGTTAGTAATAACAGAAGATTGGTGCGGAGATTCGGCTCAAAATCTTCCTTATATTTACAATTACGTTCGGAATGTCCAAAACATAGATTTCAGAATAATTTTGAGAGACGACAATTTGGAATTTGTTGATAACTATTTTAATCATACAAGTTCAAGAAGTATACCGAGAATATTAGGCTTTAATTCATTCGGAAAGGAGTTGTTCCGTTGGGGACCGCGTCCTAAAGTTGCGAACAATTTAGTACAGCAACTTATGAAGGAGGGAAAAGAAAGAACCGTTATAAATGAAAAATTACACCTCTGGTACGGAAGAAACAAGGGAAAGGAGCTGGAGAAGGAGATTGTTGAAATACTTAACGGTTTGGTAAATATTAACTAAAATTCAGAAGATAAAAACTATCCTTGAAATCCGATTTTAGAATGTGACGCGTCACAGAAAGGTTTATTTCCCGATGCTCCGCATCTGCATATTGCTATTTTTGATTTGGTTTTAATCTCGTTTCCGTTAACATCAAACATTTTGAAATCACCTTCCACTATTATAGGTCCGTTTGAAAGAAGATTCAAATTTGCCGCTGAAACTATTGAACTGTTCTCTTCATTCGATTCATTTTTTACCTGATAAGATAATGCCCCGGACGGACATTTATCGATTGTCTTCATTACATCTTTATTTGAAGCTTTTTTTAAGTTAACCCAAGGTTTTTTATTTGGGTCAAAAACTGCAGGTAACCCTTTAACACATTCAGCTGAATGAATACAAATATCCGGTTTCCAGAAAACAGTTATTTCGTCGTTTGAATATTCTTTGTCGTTTGCCATTTGGAACTCAATTCATTTGGGATTTTAATTTATAATTAAAAAAGATATTATATCGCAATTTACTGTTTTTTTTATTAATTTCAATATAAATATTACTATTCTCTTTAGGGGACTCAATGAAAAGGAAAGAATTTATAAAATCATCTTTATTAATTTCCGGAGGTTTATTTTTCCAAGGAAGTAAATTACTGGCTCATATTAAAAAAGATAGCTTTACTTTTGAAGAATTGCGTAATGGTATTGGATTTTATACTAATAGCGGAGGAACGATTGGATGGATGGTTCATAATGACGGAGTAGTTGTGATCGATACCCAGTTCCCGGATACTGCTAAAATTTTTGAAGACCAGCTTAAGAAAAAATCTTCCGGTAAGATTGATATCCTTTTTAATACTCATCATCATCGCGACCACACAGCGGGGAATCCGTATTTGTCAAAGTATTCCCAAAATATTGTTGCAAATACAAATTGTGTAAGATTGCAGAAAACAAGAAATGTTGGAAAAGAACTTGATAAAAATAAAGTTTACGCGAATAAAACATTTGATGAGAATTGGTCGATTGATTTAGGGAAAGAAAAACTTTTTGCTTATCACTTTGGTCCGGCGCACACCGGAGGGGATTCGATATTTCATTTTGTTAATTCAAATGTTGTGCATATGGGAGATCTTGTTTTTAATAGAGTTTATCCTTGGGTAAATAAAGATGACGAGGCTTCCCTAAGCGGCTGGATAGAGTATTTGGATGATGCTGTTAATCGTTTTGACAATGACACACTTTTTATTTTCGGACATTCATACTCACCCGAAAAAGTTCATGGCGGCAAGGATGATTTGAAATTTATGAGGAACTATATTGAAGCGCTTCTTAATTATGTTAAACAAGAAAAGAAAAACAGTAAAAAAGACGAAGATATTTTGAAGACGGAAAGTATTCCAAAATTTACTGATATGAAAGCTCTGTGGAAAGGGGCTTTACAAGCTAATATTAAAGCGGCTCTTATAGAACTAGCACATTCATAATTTGACAATTAAGAAAAGTATAATTATATCGTAATTTTTATTTTAATCAAAAAATATTATTTAGAATTGTTTATTAAGTTTTCAATTACATTCCGGATTTTTTCCCGGTTGTAAAAAACTTAAAATGACAATTGACCGACAAAATGTTTTAGTTAATATACTATTTTTAAACCATGATACTTACAGTCATTATATTGCTTTTAGCTTTTATTCTGGGATTTTCCATTCGAGGATTTATTATTGATCATACACATAATAAGACTCTTATAAATCATTCGGAGGATGTTTCATTATTCTTAAAGGAAACTAAAAATTTTAAGGATCAGATTAACTCATTAAGATTTAGAAACCGGCTGCTGGAAAAAAGAATTATAAAGCTTATTGAAAAATTCAAGAATAAAGGGTCCAATCAAGAACTTCGTGGTAAAGCGCCGGCGGACATAAAGGATATAATTAGAAATAGGTATTCTAAATACAAAGAACCGCTGCAGAATTCATAAGTTTTGTAAATTATCAAATCACAAATAACTGTTTACCTTTTTCCAAATTTCTTCTTCTATGGGAATCCCATTTTTCAGGTATTCTTTTCTTCGCTTCAAAGTGGCTTCACCGGGATAACGAATGTCTGATCCTTCCTCAGTGGATATCGAGTTAAATTGTTCAATTGTTTGGGTAATTAGAGTTTTATGAAATTCCGAATCGCCGAATTTTGACGGGTCAATTGCAATAAATATTTGAGATAATCCTGTATCAACACCTTTTTTGCCGATTAGTTTAGTTGTATTTCCGTTTGAGAGAATAGCGGCGAAGATGTCAAGAACAAAAGAAAGGGAAGAACCCTTCCAAAATCCTATAGGTAAATGTCTGCCTTTTTCTCTAATTGCCCGTGCATCTTTTGTTAAATTATTATTTTCGTCATAGCCGCCGAATTCCGGAAGCTCTTTGTTCTGCCTTGCATAAGAAGCTACTTTCCCATATGAAAATTGGCTCATTGCCATGTCCAGAACAATATTACCTTCTTTTCTGGGGATGGCAATGACTAAGGGGTTATTCCCGACTAAGTTTTTCTTAGAACCGTAAGGAGGCAAATTGGGAATTGTGTTTGTCCAGCAAATTAATATAAATCCCTCGTTTGCAGCTTTCCAACCGTATGTCCCGGCTCGCTGCCAATGATTATTGTTCCTAAGCGTTACCAAGCCGATTCCGTTTTCTTTTGCAATCTTAGTAGCTTCTGCAGTACTGTTCCAGGCATTTAAAGGACCGATACCAAAATTCCCGTCAAATTGTTTGTATGAATTACTTCCTCCAATTTGAATCATTTCGTTTTCTGGTTTTATGAAACCTTTTCTAATATATTCAACCATCATTGGAAGACGATTAATGCCGTGGCTTTGAAATCCATCGAGTGACGATTCCGCCATGATTTTTGCAAGAAATTTAGCTTTATCCGGTTTTATTCTTTCGTTGAGAAAAACTTTTTCAATTACGTTTTGCAATGTTTCAAATTTTATTCGCACTATTTTTATCCATTAAATTCGAGTTTAATCTTAATTATTTCAGGTCTGCTTCCCGTTCTCATTGGCGGGCCCCAGCCGCCGGCACCGCAGGAAACGTAAAAGTGTGTATTCCCTTTTTTCTTGTAACCCCAGCTCAATTCGTAAACATGCTTGGTAATATGGTTGAAAGGCCAAAGCTGACCGTTGTGTGTATGTCCGGATAGTTGTAAATCGACTCCGTTTTCAACAGCTTGCTCAAGTTTAAACGGTTGATGGTCGAGTAATATTACCGGGAAAGATTTATTAACAATTTTCATAATTTCCGCTAACTCCTTTCGATGGTTCCGGGTATGCTTCGTTTTATCTGAATTCCCCGATTTGCAGTCCTCGCCATCCGGTGGATCAGGTTCGGAAGGTTCATCATTCTCCAGCATAACAGGAGAAGTTTCTTCAATGTCTCTCATAACTTCGGATAATTCATCTTGACTATTTCCACTATAGTGGTTCATCGAAAGGTCCTCTCTTCCGACTACATAAAAACTACCATCTATAAACTTTGCTTCATCACTTAAGAGTTTAATATTATGATCAATTAAATATTTTTTTGCTTTTTTTACACCGCCAATATATTCATGATTTCCTGTAACTGCATAAGTACCATAAATTGAAGAAAATGTTTTTAGTATTTCTCCCAAATTGTTTTGAATAACCGGAGCGAGATCTTCGTCTATTATGTCACCGGGAATCAAAATTATATCGGGATTCAGCGAATTCACAATATCAACTACTTTCGATAAATATTTTTTACCGATTAAAGTACCAATGTGCAAATCCGAAAGAGTTACAATATTTAGTTCTCTTAATTTACTGGCATTTTTATTTATTTTTAATTCTAAATATTTAACTTTTGGGAAAAGTGTATTTATGTGCCCGGCAATAACAGTTATTAAAGAAATAGAAATAATTATTATTCCGGTTATTTTATTTGTTTGATCAATATTTTTTGTTAAGTAATCGGGGAAGATTCCAAAGAGATAATTAAGAAGTCTGAGAAAATCTAATAAAACTAATTGTAATAAAGTATAAACCATAAATCCGGTATAAAAAGAACCCATCCAAATTAGAATAGTTGATATCTTGCCAATGGCATATCTTTCCCAAATTCTTCCTACTATAAAAGATGAAGCCAGGAAAATAATTAAAATGATAAAAATTGTACGGTAAGCAGAATTGTGTGGGAGAATAATTAAACTCCTGACAATTATATAATAATTTATTAAGAAATAAATCAAAATAATAATTGAGAAGAAAAAAATATATTTCAGCAGTTTCATTCGCAGTTATTAGAAAATATCAATAAGGGAACATTTATTAAGTAAATTAAAGTTATAAAAGATATCAGCTAAATTTGCTTAAGTCAAATTCTTTCTGAAAATTAAAAACTCTGATAGAGCTAGCAAGTATTGAAATGGTGTATCAATTTATTGTAATCATTCGGAGAGTTCATATTAAAAAAAAGATCGTCGGAATAAAAATTTAAATTTTCAGGATTAATAATTTCGTGATTAATTGAATCTAAGAAATCATGCATACCGCAATTCTTTTTATGTTTTATTTTTCCTTCACTACTTAATATTTCAAAATTTTTTAAGTGTTCATTTAATGCATTAAATATTTTTTTAGAATATACTCCGGCTAACGGTTGAAGGTAACCGGCAGCTT
>CBEVZC010000058.1:0-17893 GCA_965554225.1 uncultured bacterium
TATATTTACAATTGGAGAAATGGTTGACTGGGATGCGCCGACCGGCGGTTTTCTATTGCAGGGTTGTTTCTCCATGGGACATCATGCTGCTAAATCAATTTCTTAATTTTAGAAGGAATAACTATGGTTAAAAACGTAAATAAATTTGAAAAAGAAAATGTTTCAGCCGGAACGAAAACATCTAAACAAGTATTAATTTCTTCCAAAGAAGCGCCTAACTTCGCGATGCGGAAATTTTCAATCGAACCGGGCGGTTCAATGCCTCTTCATAAAAACAGTGTTGAGCACGAACAATACGTATTAAACGGTTCGGCGGAAGTACAAATTGGAGACAAACAATTTATTGTTAAAAAAGATGATGTGGTATTTATTCCTGCAGAAGTGAGGCATAATTATAAAACTCTGGGCGAAGAACCTTTTGAATTTTTGTGTGTAGTTCCAAATAAAGAAGATAAAATTACTTTACTTTGAAGTTCATAATTTCAGCTTGAGCTGGAAAAATAATTTTCTCCATTGTCTTTAGTGTGAATCAATAAAAGTTTAGCTCTAACAAGTTTAATTAGAGTACGGGAAGCCCTTCTGCGCGATAGGTTAGCAATTTCGCTTAAAACTTTAACGGTAATTGATTCATGCTTTTCCAAGTAACTAAAAACGGTTCTTTCGTTTTTGCCTATTTCATATTTTCTTAATTCCAGCTTAGATTTTTTAGCTTGCATAATCTTAATCATTTCTTTGCTAGCTGGAACGCTTTTATCATTTATTCTTATAAAAACTTGAGCAGTGGAAATATCCAGCTTGGTGGAATAATCCTGTAATCTGTGCGGCTTATTTTCTGACTCGGGTATTCTTAGTACAACAATTTCCTTATCATAAATATTTATATACTCTACTTCATACTTAATCGGCGGTTCACAATATTGTTCAGCTGTTATTCTAATTAATTCAACTTCTCCTTTTTCACTTTCAACACCGTAGATAGATTTATTATCATCTATTCCAAAAAGGATGTAACCGCCCTTTGTATTTGCAAACGCAATCATCTCTTTCGCAATTTTCTCATAAGATGAAAAATGTCTTTTAAACTCAACTGTTAAATTCTCGCCGGAATTAACCAATGCTATGAGTTTTTTAGGTTTCATTAAAAATTATAATATTTAGTTTTGATTTTTTGAAGTTAAAATGAAGATTATATTATTTTTCAAACTGCTTCTTAAGATTTTTACGCTTTCTAATTTGTAAATTTCCTTTTACGGAATCTTTTACAATTGGTTTCTGCAATTGTTTGGTAGAATCTTGAAGCGTTCTCAAAGGAGTTTTAACAGAATCCTCAGAAGCTTTTAATGCAGCTTTTATTGAATCTTCTTTTGCTTTTTGTTCTTTGCGGTAAAAAATCAGCTTTGCTTTTATCTTTTTAGCATAATCGGAATTTCTAAAATGTTTATTTAACGAATCGTAAACAGCTGCTGCCGAATCCATTTTACTTAATTGATTTTCATAAATATAACCGATGGCATATAGTGATTTCGCTGCGTATGTCGATTTTGGATATTTTCTATAAATATTATACAATTTAGATATGGCATCCTCATAGTTTGAATCAAGAAACGATGCTTCAGCTTTAAGATAACTTTTTTCCGCTGGAACAGTTTCCTTTGCAATTTCGGGAAGATTTAATTTTTTAGCTACCTGATTAACAATTTCATTCCCTTTATAATTATTGTAAATGTATTCGTATAAACTATCGGCTTTTACCGTATCACCCTTATTCTGGAAATATCCGCCCATCGCAAATAGAATTTGCGGTTTATCAGGATTGTCAGGATTATCTTCTAAAGATTTAGAATAATAAAAATAAGCAGAATCGGGCAAATTTAACTCGGTAAGGAAAAGATTTGCTAAGTCAAATTCCGTATTGCTAATTAAACTTAGCACGGAATCGGCAGACATTTTCGGTCGAACAGGTTTAACCGGCTTATTTGGCTTTGCTATTTGAGTATTCGGCTGTTTAATATTCTGCTTAGGTTTAGTCTTATTTTTTCTGTTCAAAGTATCTTTCTTTATAAATTTTTCGTATGCAATTGAATCTTGTATAAAAACATCGTTGTTAGTTAAGTAAACAAGCTGGGTAAAATATTTATTAAGTTTTGAATCCAGTTTGAGATACTTATTAATCACAATAGATTCATTACTTGCTTTATTCCTATATTCAAGAGGAGCTTGAGAAGAAATTGTTTTTTGGAAGTAACCTAAAGCGCTATCATAATTATGATAATCATTTGCAAGAATATTGCCGATAAAGTAACTTGCAATTCCTCCGCTTTCTTTTTTTGCGTAAACAGTATCGATGCGAAAATACTCACTTAATGCATCTTTGGTTTTACCTTTATCATAATAGATTTGACCAATTTCCAAATCGACAAAATCCCAATAATCTTTATACTTATTTGCATTTTTTAACTCTTGAAGCAGTTCGAGACTTTGATCGGTTTTGCCCAACTTTTTATAAATTTTTGCAATCTCAAGTTTACTGTTAAATTCGGTCGTGAAATCCGGTGAGTAATTATCCACTTGAGCAAAAGCTTTTGCAGCTTGCTCTAAATTATCCATTTTAAGATTCAACTGCCCCAATTGATAAGCCGTTTTAGCATTAAGTTCATCATCATCAGACACTTTAAGGAATTGATTACATTTGTTAATTGCATCAGCATACTTTTCTCTGTAAGAAAGGAAACCAATTTCGGAAATAAATGCTTCTTGAAGAACTTCATCGTCTTCTTCCTTTTTAGCCAGCTCTATTGCCTTATCAAGAGTATTTAACCCTTTACTAAAGTCTCGCAATTTAAGCTGACATTTACCAATCCAAACCAAAGATACTAAATTGTAGTCTTCGTTGTTTAGTGCAGCAAGTTCTTGGAATTTACGCAATGCTTTAGAATACTCCTGCTGAATATAAAATGCTTTTCCGGTAATGAAAAGTGCATCGGGGAAATAAGAGGATTCTTTATTAAACTGAAAAATTTTAGAAGTTTTTTCTAAAACCTTTTTAAGTTTGGATTTAATCTGACTCGTAATTTTCTTATCTTGATAATCAAAAATGTTCTTTTGATTTTTATTCAGCTCCGTTTGTACTTCCTCAAAAAGTTTTTCGGCGTTATAATACCTATTAAAATACGTAGTAAAATTGCCCCAGATTCCGCAGCTAACTAAAAAAAGGGTTGATACAAGTGCGATAATAATTTTTATATGATTTTTATTAATCATGTTTCCAATTCAATTTCTATAGTGCTTCAATCCCCGATTCATCGGTTCTAATTCTTATAGCATCTTCAATTGACGAGATAAAAATTTTACCATCGCCAACTTGACCGGTTTTTGCAGTTTTTAAAATTGCATCAATAACTTTTTCGGCAATATCGTCACCAACAACAACTTCTATTTTTAATTTCGGTACAAATTCAATTTCATATTCCGCTCCCCGGTAAGTTTCTTTATGTCCCTTCTGCCTTCCGTATCCGCGTACCTCGGTAATTGTAAGTCCTCTTATCCCCTCTTCTAACAATGCTTCCTTAACATCTTCCAATTTAAAAGGACGAATAATAGCTTCAATTTTTTTCATTATAAAGTTTCCTCGTTTAGAAGTCACATAAATTAACTTAGTATCGGTTATAAATTTTTACCGTGGCAATTTTTATATTTTTTACCGCTTCCGCAAGGACACGGGTCATTACGTCCAACTTTTTTCTCGACTCTGACCGGCTGCTGCTTCCCTCTTTGCGCGCCTTCATCTTGCTGTTCACCGCCTCCTTGCATACCCATATTCATCGAATCGACCTTGATAGTTCTAAGTCTTAACGGCTTCTTAGGTTTTCGTTCTTGAATTTCCGCCGGAGCTTGCGGGAAGAATTTGAATGTGAATGAAACTACTTCATTTCTAATATCTTCGAGAAGAGCAACAAATAATTTATATGCCTCGCCTTTATACTCAATTAAAGGATCCTTTTGACCATATGCTCTTAAATGAATACCTTCTTTCAGGTCATCCATATCTCTTAAATGCTCTTTCCATTTCTCATCAATCACACTTAGCATTGCATATCGTTCAAGTCTTGCCATTAATTCCGATTCCAACATTTCTTCTTTTTTCGAATAGAAATCTTTAGCCGCAGAAACTATTTTTTCTTTTATCCCGTCTTTTCCCAAGTTCTCAAAATCTTCCGGTTCAATTTTAATATCTACCAAAAGATGATTTAATATATCTTTGTGAATACTTTCTGCATCGGCATTATCAAAATAGCTGTCTAAAACGTCTTCAACATATTCCTCTAAAAATTCAAGTATTTCGGTTTTAAGTCTTTCTCCTTCAAGAGCTCGTTTTCTTCTGGTATAAATCACTTCCCTCTGCTGATTCATTACATCATCATATTCCAAAAGTCTTTTACGAATGGCAAAGTTATTTTCCTCTACTTTTTTCTGAGCTCTTTCAACAGACTTTGTTATCATAGAATGTTCTAAAGCTTCGCCTTCTTCAATACCAATCCTCTTCATTACACTCGTAACTTTATCTCCTCCGAATAATCTCATAAGATCATCTTCGAGAGAAATAAAGAATTTAGAAGTACCGGGATCGCCCTGACGTCCGGCACGCCCTCTCAACTGTCTATCAATACGCCTTGATTCGTGGCGCTCGGTTCCGAGAATATAAAGTCCTCCTTTTTCAACTACACCAGCTCCTAATTTAATATCAGTTCCACGTCCGGCCATGTTAGTAGCAATTGTTACAGCTCCGGGCTGACCGGCAAAAGCAATAATTTCCGCTTCACGTTGATGATGTTTAGCGTTAAGGACATTATGTGCCACACCTTGTCTTTTAAGCATTCTACTTATTGTTTCGGAAGCTTCTACGCTTGTAGTACCAACCAGAACCGGTCTTCGCTCATCTTTCAGTTCTTTTATTTTTTCAACAACTGCATTAAGCTTTTCTCTTTTAGTTCTGTAAATTGAATCATCTTCATCAACTCTGGCAATGGGTTTATTTGTAGGAACTACAATAACTTCCAATTTATAAATTTCATCAAACTCAGCTTCTTCAGTTTCTGCAGTACCGGTCATACCAGAAAGTTTTTTATATAATCGAAAATAATTTTGCAATGTAATTGTAGCTAGAGTTTGAGTATCTTTTTCAACTTTCACATTTTCTTTAGCTTCAATTGCTTGGTGTAAGCCATCGGAGTAACGCCTACCGGGCAGAACACGTCCTGTAAATTCATCTACAATAGCTATTTTACCGTCTTCTGTTATAACATATTCATCATCTTTTGAAAATAGTGTATAGGCTTTAAGAAGTTGGTTAATAGTATGAATCCTATCCATCCGTTCACTATATACAGCGTAAAGTTTATCTTTTTTCTTGAGCTTTTCTTCTTCGGATAACTCTTCATTATTTTCGATTTCACTAATTTCAGTCCCTAAATCAGGTAATACAAAAAACTCTTTCCCTTCTGAAGATCCTGCAGCCAGTTCTTCCCTTCCTTTATCTGTCAAATCGAGTGTGTTATTTTTTTCATCTATGGCAAAGTATAATTCCTGATCAATCTCCGGCATTCTTTTTTCTTTTTCTCTTAAGAATTCAAGCTCGGTTGATTGGAGCAATTTTTTATTATCAGGTTCACTTAATAATTTCAAAAGCTTTTTATTTTTAGGAAAACCTCTAAACGCCCTCAATAAATTAATACCTGCTTGTTCTTGATTTTCTCCGGATTCTATTAACCTTTCGGCTTCCTGTACCATTGTAGCAACCAGGTTTGCTTGTTTCCTAAAAAGTCTTTCAACACTGGGTTTCATTTCGTTAAATTTTTGTTCCGCAGCTTCAACAGGTCCGGAAATAATGAGCGGAGTTCTCGCCTCGTCAATAAGAACAGAATCCACTTCATCCACAATTACATAGTTGTGCAGTCTTTGTACTACATTCTCTGCTGAGATTGCCATATTATCACGCAGATAATCAAAACCGAATTCGTTATTCGTACCGTAAGTAACATCGCAATTATATATTTTCTTACGCTGCTCAGGATCCATTGTATTTAAGATACAACCAACAGTTAAACCGTGAAACTTATAAATTTCACCCATCCATTCACTATCACGTTTTGCAAGATAATCATTAACCGTAACCAGGTGAACTCCTCTTCCGGTTAATGCATTTAAGTAAACAGGAAGAGTAGCAACAAGTGTTTTACCTTCGCCGGTAGCCATTTCTGCAATTTTCCCTCTGTGTAAAACAACACCACCAAGGAGCTGAACATCATAAGGTACCATATCCCATGTAATTTTATTTCCGGCTGCATCCCAGGTTCTTCCAAGCAATTGTTTACATGTTGCTTTTACAACGGCAAAAGCTTCCGGTAATAATCTGTCAAGTATTTCTTCGTACTTAGCATCAAGCTCTTCTTCAAGCTCTTCAATCTCTTCATGAACGTTATCATAGTCTTCTTCGAATTCATCGGTACGTAATTTTTCTTTTAACTCATCAAGACGGTTACGCAATTCTTCCGTTTCATTTTGAATTATTTCCTTAAATTCAGCCGTTTTATTTTTTAATTGTTCATCGGAATAATCTTTGAGCTTGTCATACTCTTTATTTATCTCATCAACAATCGGCCATAATTCATTCAATATCTTCGTGTTTCTATCACCAAACACTTTTTTTAGTAAACCCTGTAACATCAAAATCTCCTATTATTTTTATCAGATCAAAATTAACCATTGCAGTTTTGAAAAGCAATGAATCTAATATAATCCTTATATTTCTTTGTTTTTAATTGTTTTTACTTACCACATTTTCTTATAAAATTTTATACTTAAATTGTTTCATTTTTCTCATTATTGCAATGCAATTTCAAATGACTAAAGTTTATATTAACTTTCCGATAACTCTTATATTTTTTCTTAAATGATGCAATTATCAAATACAAAATATACTTTTTCAAAAGATTTTTATGAGCAGCTCATAATTATTAACAACGGTTTTATTGCATCGGCAAAATTTGACAAGATTATTGAGCTATTTCAATTCGAAGCCGGTAAATATTATTTCAACCAAACTTCCGAAACAAATTTATTAAGGATAATAACTTCATTATTCGACAAGATTTCATTCTTAAATGATAGTCTTAAATATCCTCATCACGTGCAAATTCTAATAGCCATTGCAGCAAACAGTAATTATTTAACTGATATTGTAGTTAAAAACCCTGAATTTTTATATCAAATTTTTAATTCCGAATTTCTTTCTTTAAGAATAAAGCTTACAGAGTTTCAAGAAGAAGTAAGAAAAGGGATTTCCAAGTATAAATTTTTTACTGCCAAATTAAATTATCTAAAAAATATAAAACGAAGGACATTACTAAAAATTGCCGTTAATGATATACTTAATTTAGAAAATCTTGTTTTAATAACAGAACAACTTTCCGTTTTGGCTAAAATTATTCTTTCCGAATTATTTGAACTTTGCTACCATGAAATACTGGTTAAATACAGCATCACAAAAACTGCCAGGAAATATTGCCTGGTTTCTCTAGGAAAACTTGGAGGGAATGAACTAAACTACAGTTCCGATGTGGATTTAATGTTATTCTTTGACAAAAATAGCCGCATTATAAAAGCAAATAAAGAATACTTTTCTATTTTAGAAGAAACTACTCACCTTTTCATTAAATCCGCAAGCGAATTAACATCTAAAGGATATTTATACCGTATTGATTTTAGGCTAAGACCGGACGGTAGGAACTCGCCTCTGGCAAGAACTTTGCACGACACAATTATTTACTACGAAACAAAAGGCGAACTTTGGGAAAGACAAATGTTAATTAAACTGGACTATGTCTCCGGCAGCGAATCATTGTTCGGCTCACTTAAAAAGTTTGTTATTCCTTTTACATATTCTACTTCAACCACCTCTCCGCTGGAAAGAATAAAAAAGATGAAAGATAATATTGAACGTAAATCAAGTGAAGAGAATATAAAACTTTTCTCCGGCGGAATTAGGGATATCGAATTCAGTATTCAAGCATTACAGCTAATTAAGGGTAGAAAAATAAAACAACTCCAAACTGGAAATACATTAATAGCAATTTCTGCATTATTGGAAAACCGTCTAATCTCAAATGCAGAAGCGGACATCCTTAAAACTGCATATGTATTTTATAGACGTGCGGAACACTTTCTGCAATTAATGAATGATAAGCAAACTCACGACATACCACGAGACATAGAATTAAAGAACAAACTTGCCGTTTATTTAAATCAAAAATCAACCGAAGAATTAGAATCTACTTTTTCTAAATATCGCGCGGAAGTTAGAAATTTTTATAATTCTATTTTTAGTATTGAAGAGGAAAGAGGAAACAAGAATCTTAGACTTGATACAATTCAATTTATTGCTAAAAAGAAGAGTCAAAAAAACTACCAATTCTTAAAAAACGGACTTGGTTTGCTAAAGACAAAACAATTCAGCAGCAGAACAACGAAATTGTTTCTTGCTATTGAACCGGTGCTAATGAAAAAATTAAAAATATCTGAACAGCCGGATAAAATAATTGAGAATTTTGCAAAAGTAGTTGAACGAATAAGGTTTCCTTCTATTTGGTATAATGAGTTTAAAAATGAAAAATTCTTCATGCAGTTTCTTAATATTTGCGAAAGATCTCAAAGAGCAATTAACCTAATTCTATGGGATTCTTCTCTTCACGAATTTTTTCTTTCCCGCTCCGTTTTTCAAAAAAATATAGAAAAAAATCTATCAGGATTCTCATTAAATCAAATCTTATTCCTTCTATCGGTTCAATTTAGTGCGGGTTTATTGAATACCGAACGATTTTCTAAAATACTAACTGATTTTCTTAATTACAAGATAATTGAATATTTTAATACTAATAAATTAAATTATCAATACTTTATTGGAGGATTAGGGAGCTTCGGGACATATGACATGAATTTTGAATCCGATATTGACTTAATTGTTGTTGCTAAAGATATTATCTCTCACCCTCGCATTCAAAAGGACTTTCAACAATTTCGTAAAGACATAAACACTTCTCTTGCTCCATTCAAAGTAGATTTTAGGCTTAGACCGGAAGGGAAAGGTTCACCTTTAGTATGGGAAATCAAGGATTATATTTCCTACTTGGATAAAAGAGCGAGAGTTTGGGAATTTCAAGCTTTAACAAAAATTAGATTTATAATAGGAAGCAAAGGACTTTTTAATGAATTTATTTCCGGCGCTGAAAATTCTTTTAATAGATTTGAAATTAGTAAAATTGTGTTGGAAAGTAATGAAATGTATAAAAAAATATTAACACAGAACTCTCGGAATTTTTCACATTCTTTTAACATAAAAAAAAGTAAAGGTTCTTTATTAACAATAGATTTTATCTTACAATTTTTGATTCTTCAGCGTGATTCTCTTATTACATTCTTAAATAAAAACACAGTTGATAGAATTGAAAAACTGCAAGACTTAGGTTTTCCTAATATTGATCTCAATGAAATTAAATCTAACTATATTTTTCTAAAAACTCTGGAACTGACAAATCAAAATATTTTTGCAGCAAAAGCCCCGTTAATTCCAACCGATACAAAAAAATTAGATTCACTTGCTTCCTTACTGGGAATAACTAGTGGGAAAGAACTGTTAGTAAAAATCAAAAATATAGCCGAGAAGAATCACAGCCTATACGAAAAAATCTTCAGTCATTTTCATTTTTCATAATTACTTTTGTTATTATCATTACTATTTTACCTAACGTGTTTATTATTTTTAATTTCAAAAACTAAAATTTACAAACTTCGGAGTATTTTAAAATAAAATGGACAACGTCGACAAAAAATTTTTACCGTTTAAGCAAAAGATGGAAAGTGAAAGTCTTCCTGAAATTGTGATAAGAACATTCCGGTATTATTATAACCAACTATTAAAAGGCAAAAGCGGTATAATTTATGAAAATGATATTAGCAGTGTTGATACTTTACCTGATTTAGAAAATTTTGATGAAAAGCTTAAAAAGGTTGGCGAAGAACATCTCCATGAAACAGTATTTATTAAATTAAACGGCGGTTTGGGAACCGGAATGGGATTAAATAAAGCTAAATCGCTTTTAAAAATTAAGAACAATTTAACTTTTCTGGATATAATCGCTAACCAAGCTATTAAGACCGGCGTGCCTTTGGTTCTAATGAATAGCTTCAATACACATGAAGATTCGGAAAAATATATTTCGAGATATCCAGGACTAACAAAGGGTATTCCGCATTATTTTCTTCAGCATAAAATTCCTAAGATAGAGAAAGAAAGTCTTGCTCCGGTAAATTTTGAGAGCGATAAAAAACTGGAATGGTGCCCTCCGGGACACGGAGAAATTTATGCAGCACTTGTTATCAGCGGAATATTAAAAGAACTTCTAAGCAAAAATTATAAATATGCCTTTATTTCCAACTCCGATAATTTGGGTGCAATACTAGAGCCAAAAATATTAGGCTATATTGTTTCGAATGATGTTCCGTTCTTAATGGAAGTTGCAGATAGAACCGAATCTGATAAAAAGGGCGGACATTTAGCCCGCTTAAAGAACGGACAGCTAATTTTGAGGGAATCTGCTCAATGTGCAGATGAAGATATTAAGGATTTTCAAAATATTAAAAAGTATAAATACTTTAATACAAATAATATTTGGATTGACCTTAGAAGACTAAAGCAGTTAATGGAAGAGAAGGATTATATACTTGGGCTTCCTATGATTAGAAATGAAAAAACGGTTGACCCGAGGAATCATAAATCCACTTTTGTTTACCAATTGGAAACAGCTATGGGTTCGGCAATTTCAGTTTTTAAAAATGCAGAGGCATTAAGAGTGCACAGAACTCGATTTGCTCCTGTTAAGACAACTAATGATTTATTGGAAATACGCTCCGATGCATATATTTTAACAGATAACTACAGATTGGTACAGAATCCGGAAAGAAAATTACCGAAACTATATGTTGAATTAGATCCAAGATACTATAAAAAGATAGATGATTTTGAAAAGAGATTTCCATTCGGAGCGCCATCATTAATTGAATGTGAAGAATTATCAATTAAAGGAGATATCTACTTCGGAAAGAATGTTAAGCTAATAGGTAAAAACCATCTTATTAACGAAAACAAGGACCCGGTTTTTATTGCAGATGATGAAGTGATAGAAAATCACCGGGATTAATTAGTTCGAATTGCATGCTAATTATCTAAGGTCGATAATAAATCTTTCTTCTTTTCAGGTGATAATTTATTTTCTGTCTTAAATGAATGCAGCAAAACATCTACTTGTTGAATAATGCTTTTCTTTTGATATTTAGGAGCAAATATTGACCCGTCCAGCATACAAATTCTACCACTGTCCTCGTCAAAAAAAGTATAATTTATAAAAGGACCGCCGCCGCTTTTATCATTAAAGCGCCACATGCCCTGCATCATCACGGCATATCTGCCGTTAAAGTTGACTTCCGATACTTTTTTATATGCATCATAGGATTCAACATAAACCGTGTCCCCTGCTACTTTGTAAAACTCCTTTGTCATCTTGTTTCTTTCAGCAGTAATGGAGTCTGCATCCAAGAATGTCGGTGAAGCATTATCAATCCAATGAACAAATACCCATCTTTCCATATCCGAGTTGGGAGCCCTTCTAAGCCATACGAAATTCTTTTTCGGAACATTTAAAGCCACTTTATAATCAGCTTGTACGTACATTGTCCATCCGTAATCTTTAAGAAATTCTGCTTCAACTTTCTTTTGTTCAAATCTAGGATTAAATAACGCAGTTGCCATTCTTTTATTAGATTCATCTCTAAAATAATAAACTAAGTCATCACCATGTTGAAAAATGTCAGAACGTAACTTTGAAAGATTAGGAGCAGTTAATACCATAACCAATTGATACTTTGCCCATAAGTCATATTTGTTTATTACATAAATGCTATCTCTCATAACCATTGATTTGGCGGTTGAATCCAGAATTGAATTCAAATATTTAGAAGTATGCGAACCGGATTTTAATGGAGCAAGGAGAATCACATTTTTCATTTTTTTCGCATCATTAAGTTGATTAACACTTTTCCTGGTTAATTTGAACAAATGCTCCGGTTGAGGCGTATAAATTACTTTACCGAAAACTTCTTTTAACACACCTTCCAATTGTGCATATTCTGTCGAATCCGCAACTACAAAGATTTCATCTTCCTGACCTAAAGCTGGAGCTTTTACACCACACGAGGATAAGAGGAAAACCGATAAAACTGAGATTAGCAATAAAGTAATTTTTCTGTACATAGATATTTTCTTTTTTGTTTGAAATATGAATTTTATACAACAGTAAAATAAAGATGTTTCAACAATATTTAAATAGGAACACCCTGCAAAATTAAGCTTACATTAGGAAGAAATATGTTAAATAATATCAACATTGTTAATCCTATAGATAATGGAATAGTCAAATTATCATCCGCCCATCCATAGGAAATATTTTCAATTATTCCTCCAACAAACACTGCAAAAAAACTTATTAAATACTCTGTAAAACTATGATCAACTTTTGGTGTGAATAAAATAACTATACATCCCGAAATAACGAAAGCGAGAGTACCTTCAAAACTCTTTGACAAAAATTTATGTTTACCGAACCTGCGACCAAATAGTGCAGCAGAAATATCGCTAATAATAAGAACTGAAAACGCAGAAATAAAAATAACTTTAGGGAAAATAATTATTCCAATGAGAGCAGAAATAAAAACATACGTAGCACCATTAAGATTTTTCTTTTTAGCATCTTTTTCATGATCTCTAAGAAGGAATCCAAAAAATTTATTAACAATGCTATTAAGTGAAGAAAAGAAATATCTTCCAAGGTCAATTGTAAGAGAAAAAAAGCTTACGGGAATTAGTATCCACAATGCTAATTCCCGTGAAATAAAATAATAGACAATCGGAATAGAAAGGGAGCAGAGATGAATTGATTTTCTAACTATCTCATTTTTATAGTCAATACTGCCATTATCAATTGCTGCCATCAGCCCCGTCGGGTTGCTTATTGGGTTCAACTTTCTTACCTTTTTCATCCATCAACTTTTTTACGTGCTCGGGAATTCCTTCCGGTGTAACTTTTTCAATTTCTCCATCGGGATTTTTAATTACCGGCGGTAATTCCTCACCGTGCATTATTTTGTTAATTTCTGATGAATCCAGGATTTCTCTTTCAAGCAACTCTTTAGATAACCTATGCAAAAGATCAATATTTTCCGTAAGAATTGTTTCAGCTCTTTCCATTCCTCTTAAAACAATTGCGCGAATTTCATTATCAATTTGCTGGGCAGTTTTCTCACTATAAGTATCATGTTTCGTAACCTCTCTTCCTAAAAACAATTCTTCTTCCTTTTTACCCAAAGCAAGGGGACCAATTTCTTCACTCATTCCCCATTCACAAACCATTTTCCTTGCAAGACCGGTAGCTTTTTCAATATCATTTCCCGCACCGGTAGTTAGTTGGTTAAAAATAATTTTTTCTGCTGCTCTTCCGCCTAAAGCATAAGCAATTGTAGCTTCAAGATATGTTTTGGAATATGTATGTTTTTCGTCTACAGGTAAATACGTTGTTACACCTAAAGCTCTACCACGTGGAATAATAGTTACTTTATGAACAGGATCAGATTCCGGTATTTTCAATGCAACTAAAACATGACCAATTTCATGGTAAGCCGTTACTTTCTTCTCCTCTTCCGTAATAATCATACTCTTACGTTCCATTCCCATCATCACTTTATCTTTAGCTTCCTCAAAGTCATCCATGTTTACATTCTTTTTATTTTTACGTGCAGCTAACAAAGCAGCTTCGTTAACAAGATTTGCCAGTTCAGCACCCGCTAAACCCGGAGTACCTTTAGCCAAGACTTTAAGATCAACTGTTTTATCCAAAGGAATATTTCTTGTATGAACTTTTAGGATTCCTTCACGTCCCTTAACATCCGGACGATCGACAACAACTTGTCTATCAAATCTACCGGGTCTTAGTAAAGCCGGATCAAGCACATCCGGTCTGTTGGTAGCGGCTATAATAATAACTCCGCTATTCTGCTCAAAGCCGTCCATTTCAACTAAAAGAGCATTCAGGGTTTGTTCACGCTCATCATGCCCGCCGCCAAGTCCGGCTCCACGATGTCTTCCAACTGCATCAATTTCATCAATAAAAATTATACAAGGTGCATTTTTCTTTCCTTGTTCAAACAGATCCCTTACCCTACTTGCGCCAACGCCAACAAACATTTCAACAAAATCCGCACCGCTTATTGAAAAGAAAGGCACACCGGCTTCGCCCGCAACAGCCCTTGCCATTAAGGTTTTGCCTGTTCCGGGAGGTCCTAATAATAAAACACCGCGCGGAATTTTACCGCCTAGTTTTTGAAACTTAGTAGGTTCTTTCAGAAACTCGATGATCTCTTCCAATTCCTGCTTAGCTTCATCAGCTCCCGCTACATCCTTAAAAGTAACTTTAATCTGAGACTCGGAAATTAATTTTGCTCTACTCTTACCAAAATTAAATATCCCTTTTGTTCCTCCTGAAGCGCCGCCCTGCATTCGTTTCATAAACAATACCCAAACTCCAATTATCAGAACCCAAGGAAGTAAAGATATCAGTAGAGTAAACCATTCGTTTGATTCTATCGAAAAATTATATTTTATTCCCTTTTCATTCCAAACCTTTTGTTCCTTCTCAATTATTTGATCAATGATAGTCACTTTGATTTCTTTAGTCTTTACAAATTTTTTATTTACAAGAATCGACTCCTCATTTTTCAAAGTAGCTTTCAAAGAATAATCATTTACATCAGACTTTATAACATCTATTTCGGCAATTTTGTCTGTCTTAAGAAGATCCTTATATGTATTGTAACCAACTTCCGTAATACCGGACTGACCGGAATTAAGGAATTGCATCACGATAACTGCAGCTATTATAACCGCACCCCAACTAAAAACGGTTCTTAAAATCTTCGACCAATCAAAATCACCATCTGGTTTTTGAGGGCCTGATCCTTTACCTTTTTTAGGGACTTTGTTCTCATCCTTTTTATCACTCATTTTCATATTTTTATTATTTAACATTGATATTTCCTTTATTCGCTTAATGCATAAATCTTGTTTAAATTCCTATACTTTTGGGCATAATCCAATCCATAACCAATTACAAATTTATCAGGAATTTCGAACCCAATATAATTAATTTTAACATTATATTTAAGGCTATCAGGTTTCACCAGTAATGATGCAACACTCATACTTGCAGGATTATGACTTTTAATTAGCTTTTCAATGAAATTGATTGATAGACCCGTATCAACTATATCTTCCACAATTATTATGTGTCTATCGTTTATATCGGCATTTAATTCTTTTATTAACCTTACATCACCGGATGAAATTTTACTGTCTCCGTAACTTGAAAGTTTAAAAAAATCTATTTCGCAATTGATATTTATATTTTTCACTAAATCGGACATAAAAATGAAAGAGCCATTTAAAATTCCAATAATTATAGGAAGTTTACCCTTATAATCCTTTGAAATTTGTTGCCCTAATTCCTTGACCCTTTTTTGAATTTGCTCTTTTGCTAAAAGCGGTACAAATTTTTCGCTGCCAACCAGAATGACATCCTCATTTTTCTTTAATTTAGGCATAATGCAAAAATTTCCTTTGTATATTTTGTAATCTTAACTCTATCATCTATCCTTTTCCCAACTACATACACTATTTGTCCGTTATTTAGTAATACCAACTGAGATTTTTTTTGGAAGGAATTTATTTTCGCTTCACTTAAAAAATCAGAAATTTTCTTAAAGTGATTTAGTCCAAGGGGAATAAATTTATCGCCCGCCTCCCATTCTCTCAAAATAAATTTATCAGAAAGATTATCAGCCGAAATATATTCAATTATATTACTTTTGTTAAAACTCAAATTTGCATTATCCATTTTTTTTATGGAAAATTCTAATTTATCTATAGAAATTTTTGTCCCAATTGTAAGAACAATGGGTTTGAATGTAGTTTTTTCGACCTTTTTTAATATCAAAGAATTTCTCTCTCTAATAACCTCGATGTTAGACGTTATAAATTCGCTTTTGCCTGTTTGTTTTGAAACTAAAGTTCTTATCTTCTCAATATCTTTAAAATTGAAGGTCTTGGAAAAATGCTTATTTGAAATTTCTGAAAGTAAATCACCCAGAATTTCAAGCCCATACTTTTTTACAACCTGTAAATTAATTTCTAAAAAATCTTTATCAATTGTCAAATATTTTTTTATTAATTCTCCAACAAATAATTTCAAGTTTACCTGTGTACTTTTCATAATTTCACTATTATGAAAAATAGTGTTTTCTAAAACCGGATTAATTTTTTCTTTGACTAAAGGAATTATTTTATTTCTCAGAAAATTTCTTTCGAAATCAGTATTCTCATTTGACTTGTCAATACGATATTCAAAATTGTACAGATTCAGATATTCCAATATTTCATCGCGTGTAACAATTAAAATTGGTCTAATTATATTTCCCCTTTTAATTGGTATTCCTCGCAATCCGGATATTCCGGTTCCTTTAAATAAGTTCAGTAAAACAGTCTCGGCATTATCGTTTTGGTTATGAGCAGTAACAATTATATCCGCTTTAATTTCTCCGGCTACTTCGTTTAAACTTTGATATCTTAGTTCTCTACCAGCTTCTTCAATTGATTTTTTTTCTTGTTTCGCCTTATCAATTAAGTTAATAGAGCGGGAATAGAAATCAATATTTAATCGCTTACAGAGGTGCAGGCAAAACAGTTCGTCTTTATTGCTTTCCATTCCTCTTAATTGGTGATTAATATGAACGGCAAAAAGTTGAATTTGATATTTCTTTTGAAATTTTTGGAAGAAATGAAGTGCAAAAACCGAATCCGGACCACCACTTAAAGCTACAAGAATCTTTTGATTCTTTTTTACTAAATCGTACTTCTTAACAAAGTTTATAATTTTTTCTTCTATTCTCTTTCCATTCTTCATATCAATCATCAGACACATTAACTTGTGAAATCAAATTTTTAACAAGGCCATAAAACTTTTAAATGAATAAGGGTAATTCAGAATAATCCTTAAAAAAGTAAAACGGTAATTCTTTTAAAAGACAATCTGATTTAGGAAATTTTCAGAATTTCAAATTTAATAATTCCGGCAGGCACCTTAGCTTCTGCAATTTCACCTTTAGCCTTACCCATCAAAGCTTTACCAACAGGAGAAGTAAATGCAATTTTGCCTTGCTCTAAATTTGCCTCCTCGGCTGCAACTAAAGTATAATCATAAGTCTTTGAATTATTTAAATTTTTCACTTTTACCGAGGAAAGGATATGTACTTTGTCATTTGACATATCCGAACTATCTATTATTTTCACTTTAGAAAGCAGTTCTTCTAATTTACTTATCTTCAATTCCATTAAACCTTGCGCATCTTTTGCTGCATCATACTCGGCATTCTCCGATAAATCACCGTAAGATCTTGCTTCGGCAATCCTTTGAGCCATTTCCTTTCTACCGGTTGTTTTTAATTCTTTTAGTTCCTTCTCTATTTCTATTACTCTTTCTCTACTTAAGTAAACAAAATTCGACACTTAAAGTTCTCCTAATTTTTATTGCATTTAAAAAAAATACCACTGCTTTCGCAGTGGCTAGGACAAAAGTATAAAAAAATAGCAAAGATTTCAAGGATTTATATCCAACTATTTAATTCATCGAATTGAGTCATAAAGAATGTAACCGAAGGCAACAAAAATAATAGACGTTGC
>CBEVZC010000059.1:0-17798 GCA_965554225.1 uncultured bacterium
CGTTTAGAAATAACTTTACAATTCAACTGGGAATTGGAGAAGCATTTTAGTCCCAATTATTTCATGCATAACAGCGTTATATTTTGATTGCCAATAATAATTTGGCTAAATTTAGAGTTACATTTTTTTGGAGATTTAATGTTATCTAGCATGACAGGTATGGGGCAAGGAATTGGCAAAGTTGGAGAACTTGTTGCCGAAACTGAAATAAAAAGTTTGAATAGCAGATTTCTTGATCTTTCTTTTCGATTACCAAGAGAAGTATCAATAAATGAGTTCGAATTAAGAAACGAAATAAAGAAATATATTAAACGGGGTAAGCTATCCATCACTATTAAGGTACAAATTCCTCAATCAGAAAAGTTCAAAAGTACTATTGATATTGACGGATTAAATAACGCTTTGGAACTTTTAAAAACACTGCAAAAAGCTGCTAATATTACGGATAAATTATCAATAGATACTCTACTTAATCTTCAGCAGTTTTACTTAACGGATAAAGAAATTAATTCGGACGAAAGCATTGAAGCTATAAAATTTTCTCTTGTTGAAGCATTGAACGAACTAAAAAAAATGAGACAGCAGGAAGGCGCTGAATTAGAAAAAGATTTGAATGAAAGAATTAGTAATATTGAAAAGAACACTATAAAAATTGAAGGAATTAGTAAAAAATCTGTTGAGGAATATTATAATAGATTTATAGATAGAGCTAATCAATTGGCAAAAGATTATGTTAATGATGAAGATAGATTTAGAACCGAATTAGCTCTTTTAATTGAAAAATATGATACTACCGAAGAAATAGTACGGTTAAAAAGTCATATTAAATTATTTCGCGATACCATAAAAAATAATAGCGAAGCAGGAAGAAAGCTTAATTTTATTGTACAAGAAATGAACAGAGAAGCTAATACTATTAATAGCAAATCTGTATCAACTGAGATTTTACATACGGGAATTTTAATTAAAGAAGAACTTGAAAAAATCCGTGAACAAATACAAAATATCGAGTAATATTTGAGCAAAAGAAAAGGGAAACTATTTGTTGTTTCCGCACCAAGCGGTACGGGAAAAACGACTATAATTAAAAACGTTCTTAAAAAATTTCCGGAATTAATTTTTTCCATTTCAGCAACGACAAGACAAAAGCGTTTTTACGAAGTTGATGGTAAAGATTATTTTTTTATTACAGAAAAAGAATTTCTTGATAAAATTAAGAATGATGAATTCATTGAATGGGAAAAGTTTTACGATTATTATTACGGAACTTTGAAAAGTTTTATTGAGCAAAATCTGGAAACCGGTAAATCGGTTGTTCTTGAAGTTGATGTTAAGGGTGCGTTAAGCATTAAAAAATACTATCCAGAATCTGTATTAATTTTCATTACGCCACCAAGCATCGATGAATTAAAAAATAGATTATTAAAAAGAAAAACCGAAAATGAAATTGACTTCGAAAAAAGAATTGCAAGATCAAAAATGGAGTTGAGTTTTAAAGATAAATTTGATTATAATGTAGTAAATAAAAATTTATCGGAAGCAAACGAACAAGTTTATAAAATAATAGAAAACGAAATAGAGAGGTAAATAATGCCATTACAACCAATTGATTTGAGCAAACTTAATGAAAAAGCTGCTAATATATATGAAGCAATCATTGTTGCCGCACTTGAGGCTCGCAGAATAAATTCTGAAAACAAATTGGAATTTAACACGTTATTGAACAATCTTTCCTTGGGCGCCGAAGATGATTTTGAAGATAGGGACAACGCCGAACAATTAAAAATTTCTGTCGAATTTGAGAAACGTCCTAAACCGCATATGATTGCTTTACAAGAATTGTTAGACGGTAAAATTAAATATCGATACAAAGAAGAAGAACAATCCTAGTTTTGCTCCCATTTTATATTAAACGGAAATTCAGGAATTGAATTTCCGTTTTTTTATTTTTGAAATTCTTATAACTAATTAGCAATATTATTTTTATATATTTATTATTATTGATGGAAAGCAAAAATACATTAGAAAATAAAATTCTTGAAGCATTAAAAGATCAGCAAAAAATGTTTGGAGATTTGCTATACGAGAAATTGGGTATAGCAGAGGGAGAAAAAAAACCATCTGTAAAATATGGACCCAAACCGAAAGAAAAAATTACTGTAGCAGAAAAATTTGAACTTAATCCAGGAGACAATTTATTGCTTGAAGACTACCAAAAAGCAGCCGATTTAACCGAGCTTTATGATTCTATTCATAATTGCCAAAACTGCTCATTAGGCAAGACAAGGAACAAGTTTGTTTTTGGAGCCGGAAATCCCAAAGCTGACGTTATGTTGATCGGTGAAGCTCCCGGCGCCGAAGAAGATAAACAAGGTATTCCATTTGTAGGCAAAGCTGGTAAACTTCTTACCGATATTTTAAGAGCAATTGACTTTGAAAGAGAAGAAGTTTATATAGCGAATATTGTAAAATGCCGACCACCTCAAAATAGAAATCCGTTACCTGCAGAGGTTGAAGCATGTATTCCTTATTTATATAAACAGATTGAACTTATAAAACCTAAAGTTATTCTTTGTTTAGGGTTAGTGGCAGCAACTTCTTTATTCAAAAAAAAATATACATTAACAAAAATGCGCGGAAACGTATACGATGTGCAGGGCGTTAAGACTATGGTAACTTACCACCCGGCAGCACTTCTTAGAAATCCTAACTGGAAACGCGGCTGTTGGGAAGATGTAAAAAAATTCAAACAGCTTTACAATGATGAAGTAAGGGACCAAAATGAAAATGGATTCTAAAAGTTTACATATCGATAATTTTTCAAGCGGCGTAAATAGACCGCCTGCAGCAGTAGAAATTGAAGAAACCGTTTTAGGAGCAATGTTAATTGAACCTGAAGCAGTACCTAAAGCTTTAGAAATTTTAAGCGGTGAATGTTTCTACGAGAAAAAGCACAGAATTCTCTTCGAAGCAATGGTTTCTTTATTTGAAGCTAATGAACCGATTGATTCGGTTTCTTTATTTGAAGAATTAAGGAAAGAAAATAAACTTGATACTGTTGGAGGAGCCGCATACATAAGTTCGCTCTCTCAAAATATTTCATCGGCAGCAAATATTGACTATCATGCCAGAATAGTTCTAGAAAAATGGATACTCCGAAAACTTATTTCCTCTTCAATGGAAATTGCAAGCGAAGCATATCAAGCTAGAGAAGATGTATTTGATCTTCTTGATATGGCAGAATCAAAAATATTTCAGATTACAGAAGCCGGACTCAAAGAATCATATAAGTCTATGGATAGAGCTGTAAAAGAAGCTATTGAGCATATTGAAGCTATTCATTCAAAAAGCATTTCTTCCTTCTCTGTGCCTTCAGGTTTTTTTGCAGTTGATGATATATTAGGAGGATTTCAAAAATCCGATTTAATAATTATAGCAGCAAGACCATCAATGGGAAAAACCGCATTTGCACTTTCGGCAGCAAGGAATGCGGCAGTTGATCACAATGTTCCAATAGCAATATTCAGTCTTGAAATGTCTACTAATCAATTAGTAACAAGATTAATTTGTGCCGAAGCTAGAATAAACGCGCATAGTGTTAGAACTGGAAAGTTTAAAGCAGAAGATGGGTCAAGAATAAGCAGAACTGCACATAAATTAAGCAAAGCTCCAATATATATAGATGATACTCCCGCTCAAACAGTCTTGGAAATTAGAGCTAAAGCACGCCGGTTAAAAGCAGAAAAAAATATTGGACTTGTTATTATAGATTACATGCAGTTGATGAGTTCCCACAATAGAATGGAAAGTCGTGAAAGAGAAATTTCCACAATATCACGTTCGTTAAAAGCACTTGCTAAAGAGTTGAACATCCCGGTAGTTGCCCTTTCGCAGTTAAACAGGGCCGTGGAATCCAGAA
The DNA here is from genome assembly GCA_965554225.1 of uncultured bacterium. Taxonomy (GTDB): domain Bacteria; phylum Bacteroidota; class Ignavibacteria; order Ignavibacteriales; family Melioribacteraceae; genus BMS3ABIN04. The sequence goes on from CBEVZC010000059.1 coordinate 3,920, forward strand.
CCGATAAAAGACCAATGCTTTCGGATTTAAGAGAGTCAGGATCAATTGAACAAGATGCTGATGTAGTAATATTTTTGACTCGTCCTGAGTTTTATGGAATTACAGCAGACTCGGACGGAAATTCAACAGAAGGTATGGCAGAAATAATAGTCGGTAAACAGAGAAACGGTCCAACCGGCGATTTAAAATTATTGTTCCTAAAAGAATATGCAAGATTTGAAAACTTGGAGTTAGTACACACAGATTTTGCTCAACCTGAAATGACACCTCCAACAGACGAGGATTTACCGATATGAAAAAATTATTGTTTCTATTTATTTTTATTGCAATATCTTGTAATGCACAAAAGTATGTCTCCTATTCCCCCGAAGATGTAAAAATATGTAAGTCGAAATTCGAATTTTCTATAGACCATGAGCTAGAAACTAAACCGATAAACGAAGTTATGATTGCTATCGGGAAAACCTTTCTCGGAACTAAATACGTTGCAAATACCCTTGAAAAAGGAGATGCGGAACATCTTGTAATTCATTTGTCGGGGCTTGATTGCTATACATTTTTTGAAGCAACTTTAACATTATCCCGGTGTGTTAAAGAAAGCAAAACAACGTTCGAAAATTTTGAAAAAGAATTAACTAAAATACGATATAGAAACGGAAAAATTAACGGTTATCCTTCCCGTTTGCATTATGCATCCGATTGGCTTTACGACAATGCCCGAAGAGGAATTGTAAAAGATATGACAAAAGAAATTGGAGGAGTTCCTTTTCATAAAAAGATTAATTTCATGACGACTCATGTAAAATTTTACAAACAACTTTTAGCGCATCCCAAGTTTGTTGATTCTATGAAGAAAGTTGAAGAAGATATGAATAGACGTAATTATTATTACATTCCTCAAGATTCAATAGCAAAAGTTGAAAGCAAAATTGAGTCAGGCGACATTTTACTGTTAACATCAAACACCCCGGGTTTGGATATTGCTCATACGGGAATTGCTATTAGATTAAATGACGGAAGGATTCATTTTCTTCATGCACCCTTAGTTGGAAAGAAAGTACAAATTACAAATGAACCCCTTGCCGATCATATTAAAAAGGTAAAGAAAGAAACGGGCATCATGGTTGTAAAACCATTGGAACCATAATTGCTATTAGTTTTTATTTCCATTCCCTTCCGGTTGGATTTTTTATCTTTGGACGTCAGATAATTTTCTAATTTCCCGGACTCATAGCTATATCTGCTTTAGTTATATTGCCGGCTGTAACAACAACGCTTAGCGAAGCATCCACATACCCGGATATACTAGCTTTAATAGTATAACTTGCCGGCGGAATTTTTTCCAGAGTATATTTACCCGAACTATCCGTTGTGATTGAAACAGTTCCCGGTTGAGTTTGAATATTGACACCGGAAATTGGTAAATGAGTAGAAGCATCCGTAACTTTTCCGGTAACCGTTCCGGTAGATGAAATTAAAATAAAATCTGCTTGTGAACTATTACCCGCTGAAATAGTAACTTGAGTACTAGCATCTTGATAACCTGTTTTGGAAATTTGTACTGTATAATCTCCGGGTGTTACATTAGCAAACGAATAGGAGCCGTCGTCTTTACTGAAAACCGAACTAGTGGCCGGGACAGTACTTACTAACGCCCCGCTAATTGAAAGTAGAGTTTGCGCATCTTTAACATTGCCAATTATATATCCTGTAGTAGGCAGAACCGTTGTATCTGTTTCTGTTAAATATATGTCTGCTTCGGCAACACTTCCTGCATAAACGTTTACGTTTATCGACGTTGTATCATATCCGGCTTTTTCAGCTTTAAGTAAATATTCTCCCGGCAACACATTCACAAATTGGTAATGACCTAATGCATCTGAGGTTATTGAGCTTGAAACCGGTGTTGTAACCAAATTAACTTTTTCAATTAGATCAAAAGTTTTTGCATCGAATATTTTACCGGATATTTGTCCGAATTTAATGCTGCCCTTTGTGTTCTTATTTACTAAAATAAAATCTGCAATGGCTGTTGCTCCGGCCGTAACATTAACATTTACGGAAATTGTATCATAGCCGATCTTTGCCGCTACAATTTGATATTGCCCCGGTTCAACAGTACTAATGGAATAAGTCCCGGAACTATTGGTTTTTACAAAGCTTGTAGGTGGAACCGAGTAAATGTTAACCATAGACAAGGGATTCGTGGAACCAAATTCAACAACACTTCCTTTTATTGCACCGTGTGTAGGCGGTTCAACGGGTGAGTTGTCTTCTTTCTTACAAGATAATGCCATTATAGATAGTAAAATAAATGGCGCAACAATTGCAATTAATAATTTTTTCATGGGTAGATACTCAATTTTTTTATTAATTATCGGAAATTTTTACGGTAAGATTAGTTAAACAACGAATTTTATTGAATAATTGATACATCTTAAAAAAACATCTAAACGTGTACTTAGGAAGTTATTAGTTTCAAGGGGAAATCTGATTTACGGAATTTTACTTTGTAAATATTTCTCTATTATACTTGCAAAATAAAATGTAGTCTATATATATGCGAGGAAGAAATATGGAAGTTATTAATTTGAAAATATGTTTATTATTCAATCAAATTTCTCAAAACTTTTAAATTCTCCAAATCCTCCAACTGTTCTTTACCTTTTGGCGTTTCCAGAATTTTAGGAATTTTTACAAGTTTCTTGTCATTCATAATATTTTTAAACCCTTCCGGACCTATAAAACCTTTTCCAATATGTTCATGCCTATCAACTCTGCTGCCCAATTCCCTTCTGCTGTCGTTCATGTGAAAACAGCGTAAACGACTCAAACCGATTATATCGTTAAATTCTTTCATGGTTTTTTTATAAGCTTTGGGTGAACGGATATCATAACCTGCTGCAAATATATGAGCTGTATCTATGCAGACGCTCATCCTTACTTTGTCCTCAATCAGTTCGATTAGTCTAGCAATGTGTTCAAATCTGTAGCCTAAAGCTGTTCCCTGACCCGCAGTTAATTCCAGCATACTGCTCACCTTAAATCCCTTAGTTTTTTGATGAACAATATTAATTGATTCGGCAATAACTTTTAGCCCTTCCTCTTCTCCTCTTCCGGTATGAGAACCGGGATGAAAATTTAAGTATGGTATCCCAAGCAATTCGCATCTTTCTAGTTCATCCATAAACGCTTTTCTGGATTTTTCTAAAATCTCACTGCTCGATGCACAGAGATTTATAAGATATGAATCGTGCGAAACAACAAATTTTATATGAGATTCATTGAGCTTATTCTTAAAGTTTTCTACTTCATTTTCTTCCAGAGGCTTGGCATACCATCTATTATTATTTTTAGTAAAAATCTGCATTGCTGTAAATCCAAGTTTTTCAGCTCGCTTAACAGACTTGGAAACACCTCCCGCTGTAGATGTGTGTGCGCCTAAAAGTTGTTGCATTTTTCCTTACTTAAATTGACTAATTTTACTTATTTAATTCGTTTTTATTTTGGTCAATCATTTTAACTTACTTTTACTCACGACCAAAAATTTTAGTAACATCATTCTAATGTTCCAAAAGTTAGGAACAATAATTAATCTCAATTGTAAATTATCATTATTTCAACTTATATTAGTATATAAAATTTGAAGTGTCGGGAGATGAAAAATGAAAAGATTGATTGAACTTTACGAGAAAAAAAAGCGAAATGTTGTTGGTATTATGTCCGGAACTTCACTAAACGGAGTAGATGTAGCTCTTTTGGAAATTGAAGGGAGCGGAGTTAGTACAAAAATAAATATGTATGGATTTCTTGAGTATCCTTTTCCCCCGGGTTTGGACAGAATTATATTGAAAAATTCTATACGTGAGACCAGCAATGTTGAAGATATCTCCCAACTAAACTTTTTGCTTTCAAAAATATATGCCGAAGCTATAAACAGTTTGTGCAATGAGCTGAATTTTTCCAAAGACGAAATAGATTTAATCGGGAGCCATGGACAAACTATTCAACATTTGCCCGAAAAAACCGATTGGTTCGGTTTTGATATTGCTTCAACTCTGCAGATCGGCGACCCTGCCGTATTAGCTAAATTAACAGGAATAATAACAGTAGGAAACTTCCGAACAGGAGATGTTGCACTCGGTGGACAAGGAGCGCCACTTATTCCTTATTTCGATCATATTGTGTTCCACTCTTCTCTAATAAACCGAGCGCTGCTAAACATAGGGGGAATATCAAACATTACCGTACTTAATAAAAACGGTACGCAAGAAGATGTAATTGCATTCGATACCGGTCCCGGTAATATGATGATTGACACATTAACTAAAAAGTTTTATAATAAAAGCTTTGACGAAAACGGAAAGATTGCCGAGTCGGGAAAATTAAATGAAAAACTATTTGATGCATTAATTAAGAAAGATATATTTATAGAAAAAGAGCCGCCAAAATCAACCGGACGTGAATATTACGGGGAGGAATTTCTGGAAGAATTTTTTATTAAATTTTCCAAAGTTCCAAGTGAAGACTGGCTTCACACAATAACAAAATTCACAGCTTACGGCGTTTATAAAAATTACAAAAAGTTTATCGAAAACGAAACGGAGATTGATGAATTAATTATTAGCGGAGGCGGCGCTAAGAATAAATTTTTATATAAATGTCTTTATGAAAATTTTGGCAAAAAAGTTGATGTAAAAATTATTGATCAAATAGGAGTTTCGGCGGATGCCAAAGAAGCTATATGTTTTGCAGTATTAGCCAATGAAGCAATAAACGGGGTTCCCACAAACATACCAAGAGTTACCGGAGCTGCAAAAGCAACCGTGCTTGGAAAAATATCACTGCCATGAAAATATTAATTACCGGAGGCAGCGGCTTACTTGGTCAGTTCTTAAATTTAGAGCTTTCTAAGGAACACAATATTTTAACGCTATATCATTCCCATCCCGGTAATTGTGGAAATTATGATAATTTAAGAATCGACATTTCAAATTATAACTCATTTGTTTCAATATTTAAGAATTTTAATCCCGACATCGTAGTTCATACTGCCGCTATCTCTAATCCTAAGTCAGCCGATGAATTACCGGATGATTTTGTTTACACAGTTAACGTTACTGCAACTCGGAAATTAGCAGAACTTTGTTCGGATTTCTCTGCTAAACTGATTTTTACCTCAACTGATTTGGTATATGACGGATTAACCGGAAAAATGCTGGATGAAAATGCCAAGCTTAATCCCCTTTCGCTTTATGCTTATACAAAACTAATGGGCGAAGTAAAGATAAGAGAAACATTTGATAACTTCATAATTTTACGTACAGCATTAATGTATGGATTCGGTCTAAATCATTCTATAAATCATTTTATGAGTGTTTATAAGAATTTAAAAGAAGGAAAACCGGTAAATCTGTTTTACGATCAATTCAGATCGCCTTTGGCATTGCACGATGCGGCAAGAATGATAAGTAAATTAATAAAATTGGACATCAAAGGTGAAGTAATTAATTTCGGCGGTAGAGAAAGAGTATCGCGATTTAAGCTCGGTGAATTATTATGTGAGGAAATTGGGTGCAGTAAAAGCTTCCTCAAGAAAATATCAATGGACGAAGTTAACGGATTTTATAAAGTAAAAGATGTTTCATTAAACGTATCTAAACTGAGAGAAATTGGTATTGAGCCCAAAGGGATCCGTGAATCAATCAAAGAACTGTTAAGCTAAAGCATAATCATTATCTCCCTCAGTGTTTCATTCACAACCTTAGAATTTACTTTACCTTTCGCTCTCATCATTTACCGTAGTAATTGCATTCGGATTTTATTTAACCTGTTTCAACATTAAATGCATTTGCAAAAACAAACTATTTTTTTCGATACAAAAAGTAAGAGAATTTGTATGGTACTGGATACAAAATAAAATTTTAGAAAGTAACCACGATAAAGGAAATATTCTGAAGTTCGTTATTGGAGGAGTAAATCCCGTCGGAAAGTTGATTTTATCATTGAACACGATGGGAATATTATTCCAATTGAAGTTAAAAATAAGAATATGAAAAACCCAACCGTACCATCGGGATTAAAATCATTTATTAATTACTATTACCCAAATACTGCAATTATTGAAACAAAGAATCTTTACACAGTAAGTAAACTTGGGAATACTAGTATTATTTGGATCCCAATATATTTATTTTAGGCTTTCAACTTCTCTCTTAGCATCTCATTTACAATTTTGGGATTTGCTTTTCCTTTTGTCTCGCGCATTATTTGGCCCACAAAAAATCCGAACACTTTTTCCTTTCCGGAAAGGTATTGCTTAACTTGAGAAGGGTTTTTATCTAAAATCGAATCAATAATTTTTTCTATTTCGGAAGTGTTGGTAATCTGCATAAGATTTTTTTCTTTTATTATATTTTCCGGCTCTTCGCCATTGATAAGCATATCGGCAAAAACCTCTTTAGCAATTTTACCGCTGATAACATTTTTTTGAATTAGATTTATTAATTTCCCTAAATTTTTAGGTCGAATTGGAAACTCGTTAATGCTGATTTTCTTCTCGTTCAAATAAGCGGATACTTCGCCCATAACCCAATTACCGGCTAATTTAATCTCATCGGTTACTTTAATTACTTCTTCAAAATAATCAGCAACGTATTTGTTGGAAGTTAATACTTCGGCATCGTAAATAGATAAATTATACTCATCAATAAATCTCTCCTTCCTTTTATCCGGCAACTCAGGCATTGAGTTTTGGATTTCACCTTTCCATTTATCATCAACTAAAACCGGCATAAGATCCGGATCCGGAAAGTACCTGTAATCATGCGCTTCTTCCTTTCCACGCATTGGAGCAGCTTTTCCTTTATCAGCATTCCATAACAAGGTCTCCTGAATAATTTGTCCGCCGTCTTCAAGAATATCAATCTGTCTTTCTATTTCATAGTTAATTGCTCTTTCAACATTCCTAAATGAGTTCATATTTTTAACTTCGGTTCTGGTTCCTAATTCACTATCTCCTTTTTTTCTGACAGAAATATTTGCGTCGCATCTCAACGAACCTTGTTCCATATTCCCGTCGCAAATTTCCAAATAAGTAACCAATTGGTGTAATTTATGCATGTATTGATAAGCTTCTTTGGCTGAATTTATATCCGGTTCACTAACAATTTCCATTAAGGGTACGCCTGTTCTGTTCAAATCGATTAACGTTGCTTCGCCTTGATCGTGAATGGATTTTCCCGCATCTTCTTCCATATGAATGCGTTTAATTCTTATTTTTTTATTTTTATTATCTTCGGTTTCTACTGTCACAAAGCCATTTTCACATATTGGCTTTTCAAATTGAGAAATTTGATATCCTTTTGGTAAATCGGGATAAAAATAATTTTTTCGTGCGAAAATTGATTCTTCATTTATTAAGCAATTTGTTGCCAAACCCATCAACACACTGTATTCTACAACTTTTTTGTTAAGCACAGGCAGCACGCCGGGATGACCGAGACAGACCGGGCAAACATTAGTATTTGGAGGATTACCGAATTTCGTAGAACATCCGCAAAATATTTTTGTATCTGTTAATAATTGTGCATGAACTTCAAGTCCAATAACCGCTTCGTAATTAGAATCCATTTTCTTCAAATAAATTTATTTAAGTATATTATAAGTTTGCAAAATATAAGTAAATTTATAAAACTTTATATTTAGATTTCTTATTTCTGTTATAAGTAAAAGAGGATTTATGGAATTAGACTTTCTAGTTTTTACCGCGCATCCCGATGATGCGGAAATTAGCATTGGTGGAACAATTGCTAAGTTAGTCAAGCAAAATAAAAAGGTTGGAATTGTCGATTTTACTCAAGGTGAGTTGGGTACAAGGGGAACAGCAGAAACCAGAAAAAAGGAAGCCGAGGATGCTTCGAAAATATTGGGTATAACAATACGGGATAACCTGAATATTCCCGACGGGAAAGTGCACCCTTGTAGAGAATATGTTGAAAAAGTTATTGTTCAAATTAGAAAATACCGGCCTAAAATTATATGCGCTCCGTATTTTAACGATCGTCATCCCGATCATATAGGTGCCGGACAAATTACAAAAGAGGCGATGTTTTTAAGCGGGTTGCCCAAAATTAAAACCAGGAGAAACAATAAACCGCAAGAAGCATATAGACCTGAAAAGCTTTTTTATTTTATGATGACTTATCAATTCGATCCGACTTTTATTGTGGACATAAGCGATACTTTGGAAACAAAAATTAAAGCAATTAGAGCTTTTAAAACACAATTTTACGATCCCGATACCAAAGCGCCCGAAACATTTATAAGTAAACCCGATTTTTTGAGAAATATTGAAGCAAGAGCAAAGATTTACGGTTTCGAAATACGGAAAGAATATGGCGAGCCGTTTTATTCCGAAGAAAAAATAGAAATGGATTTTAAGTGGATGATAGATATAGTATAAAATATATAAATTTAGAAAGTTAAAAGTTTATATTCATAATTCTCAATTGCCGCTCTCGCTTTTCAACCCGTAATTTGTAATAACTTTGCTAAATGCTTATTTTAACAAGCTAAAATTTATTGGAGAATTTTTAAAGATGGAATTTAAGAAAAGAACGCATACCTGCGGTCAATTACGAATGGAAAATATTGGTGACCATGTTATTCTTAACGGCTGGGTTGATAGCAGAAGGGATTTAGGTGGTGTAATATTTATTGATTTAAGAGATAGATACGGAATAACACAAATTGTTTTTGAACCTACATACAATTCGGCCGCACACGAAGCGGGCAAAGATCTTCGCTCGGAATTTGTTATAAGCATTGAAGGTAAGGTAAGAAAGAGACCGGAAGGAACAGAGAACGAAGCTATTGAAACAGGTTTGGTTGATGTTATGGTTGATAACGTTATTATACTTAACAAGGCATTAACTACTCCTTTTCAAATAAATGACAATGTTGACGTAAGTGAAGAATTGAGATTAAAATATCGTTATCTGGACTTACGTCGGAACAGTATGAAAGAGAATTTGCTAACAAGACATAAAATTTATCAAGTTGTAAGAAATTATTTCAATTCAAATGATTTTGTGGAAATTGAAACACCTGTTCTGATGAAAAGCACACCGGAAGGAGCGAGAGACTTTTTAGTACCGAGTAGAATTCATAAAGGAAAATTTTATGCCTTACCTCAATCACCGCAGACATATAAACAAATTCTAATGGTCTCCGGTTTTGATAGATATTATCAAATAGTAAAGTGTTTTAGAGATGAGGATTTGCGTGCAGACAGGCAGCCTGAATTTACTCAAATTGACGTGGAAATGTCTTTTGTACATGAAGAAGATATTTATGAAAAAGTTGAAGCATTAATGCATACTATTTTTAAAAAGATAAAGGACATAGATATTGAGCTTCCGTTACCAAGACTTACTTACGATAAAGCTATGGAAAAATACGGCTCGGACAAACCCGATTTAAGATTTGATCTTCCCATGGTTACTCTAAATGAAGCTGTTCAAAATTCTCAATTCAGAGTTTTCAGAGAAACCATAGAAAATGATGGAATAGTCACTTCATTAATAGCAAAAAAATGTGGAGATTATACAAGAAATCAACTGGATGTTTTAACAGACTTCTTAAAAAAAATGGGCGCAGGCGGTTTAATTTGGATGAGAGTCAAAGAAAATGGTCTTGAAGCACCGATAGCAAAATTTTTATCGGATGAAGAAAAAAATAATATTATTAAAAAACTTAATGCAGAAGTCGGGGACCTTATTTTTATAATTTCCGGCGCTAAATATAAAGCATTGCAATATATGGGTTCTCTTCGTTTGGAAATGGCAAGAAGATTGGATTTGATAAAAGAAGATTCTACACCAGCTTTATTGTGGGTAACTGAATTTCCTTTATTTGAATGGGACGACGAGACTCAACGTTATTATGCAATGCACCATCCGTTTACTTCACCAAAGTACGATGATATAGACCTAATAGAAAGCCACCCCGAAAAAGCGCGAGCAAGAGCTTACGATCTTGTATTAAACGGTAATGAAATTGCCGGGGGAAGTATTCGTATTCATGATTCCGACTTACAAGCCAATATGTTTAAAGCCCTGGGAATTTCTCAAGAAGAAGCAGAAGAAAAATTCGGCTTTTTAATGAATGCATTTAAGTACGGCGCCCCTCCGCACGGAGGTATTGCATTCGGTCTGGATAGAATGGTGATGCTTCTTACCGGTAATTCATCTATTCGTGATGTTATTGCGTTTCCTAAAACAAGCAGCGGACTTTCTTTAATGGACGGTTCTCCCTCGGAAGTAGCAGAAGAACAATTAAGAGAACTGCATATTAAAGTTAGAAACTAAATCAGTAAGAATTATAAACTGTTAAGCGGCATAAAGATTTAGAAGTTTGGAAAAAACATTGTATTAGTGAAAAGTATTTGCAACTTAACATATCCATTTCCAAGAAAGGGCCTTTAAAAGTCCTTCTCTTTTTAAGAGAAGGATTTAGGATGAGTTTGTTATTACTTAGAACGCCATGCACACCTCTTTTATAAAAAGGAACTATTAGACAGAGACCTCTGAAAAATTAAATTTTAGATTAATATTTGTCACACTGAGCGGACTTGTGCGTCTTGGCGTAGTCTAATTGTGAAAATAGAATAAAATCATAGCTTTACTCAGCTAACCATAAATAATTCAGCAATTTTTCAGAGGTCTCAGACAATAAATTACTTTTCAGCTATTAGAATTCATATTATTCCGGTAACATTTACATGTAATTGTTACCATTAAGCCATAATTTGTCTCATTTCTCTCCATTATTTCTTGTCCTCCATTCCAATTACTACTAAAACCTAATGATTTACCGTTTTTTATGGGAAAACAGTCTGGTTCGAAATTTGATATTAAATTTTCCGCAAAGAACTTTCGATAGTATTTATTAAGAAATAAAAAAGAGGATAGAATGGGTCAACAACAATTATTACTAATTGTACTTGGGGTTGTGGTAGTTGGATTAGCCATTGTGGTCGGTATTAATATGTTCACAGCACATGCTGTAGAAGCAAAAAGAGATTTAGTATTGCATGAATGCGTTGAGCTTTCCTCTATGGCGCAGCAGTATTACAGAAAACCGGCAGAAATGGGAGGCGGGGATAGATCGTTTACTGGTTGGACGATACCTCCGAGGATGACGAACACTGCTAACGGGAATTTTACTGCAGTGGTAAACTCTTCTTCAGTTGTAATAACTGGAACCGGTAATGAAGTCGTAACAGGAAATGATTCCGTAAGAGTTAAAATAACTGTTTACCCTGATGATTATTCAACAGTCATATTAAACTAATTTACAATAATGCCGATAATTACCTGTAAGAATTACATGCATAAAAAAATAGCGATGTACCATTTTGATAAAAAAGCTGAAAATAGTCTATTTTGATTCACAAAATGAATTTGGAACATGACCGGGATCACAAATTTTGCAGATAATCTAAAAAGTTCTTTTTGGCATGGTTATTTCTATAACGAAAAACGAAACTTAAACAATCAATTATCTTTCACAAACAATAGGAGTTAAATAATGGGTCAACAACAATTATTATTAATCGTACTTGGTGTTATCATAGTTGGTATTGCTGTAGTAGTTGGAATTAATGTATTCACTGCCAGCAGTGTTAATTCAAATAGAGATGCAGTTATTGCAGATCTAACTACATTAGCATCAATGGCACAACAATATTACAGAAAACCTATCGCAATGGGCGGTGGCGGTCAATCTTTTGACGCTTCAACAGGTTCAGGTGGCGCAGCTTGGGCAATCCCTGCACAGCTACAATCAACAGCAAATGGAAATTACTCACTAACTTCAGGAGCACAATCAATTACTTTGGTTGGTAAAGGAACAGAAGTTGTAAGCGGTACAGATACAGTGCAGGTCACCATGGTGGTTGGCCCAAGTGCAATAACGTCAACTACAATTAATCACTAAACTATTATTGAATTAGTTCGATTCTTAAAATTAGTTATTTGATTTAATGGGGCTAATAGAACATTAGAAAGTTTTATTAGCCCTTCACATTTAAACCAGTAAAACATTATGATAGAATTAAGATTTAATGCGGTCAGACCAAACGGTCAAAGTATTGTTGGAACAATTACGGCTCCGACATATAAAGATGGTAAAGGCAAAATTGCTAAACTAGTTGAAAAACATCAGCTTAAGACTAAGTCCATAGAAAAAAAAGTTACTTTTCTATATAAAGTAAGAAAAGGCAATGAAAAACCAACAACCGGTGAACAAAAAGCTTTCAGCAAAGAAGAAGTAAGAAATGCTCTGACTAAATTAGGTTACCAGGTCATTTCTGTTAATAGAAAACTATTAGATTTTAATATGAAACCCCCTCAGCAGGATATAGTTTCATTTGTTAAAATTAGTGCCGAATTATTGGAACAAAAACTGCCTTACAGCGAAATAATGACCTTGCTTACTAATGATCTTGAAAATAAAACACTGCGCGAAACTTTAAAGCAAATAAATAATGAACTGAAAAAAGGCGCTGATAGTGAAGCAACCTATATGAAGTATCAGACGGTATTTGGTAAATTTACTGCATATATGCTTGGACTTGCTTCCAAAAGCGGTAATATGGCAGAGATTTATAAAGCTACTGCAAAGTTCCTTGAGAGAAGACAAGAATTTAGAAAAAACTTACGAAGTGCGTTAATCACACCTATTATCACATTATTTATTCTTGCTTTAGCTGTTTTGTTTTATGTCGGTTATATTTTCCCTGAAACGGCAAAACTGTTTTTAAAGTTTGATATTCCTCTACCGCCTATGACTGCAGCTACATTAAAATTTAGCGACTTTTTAATGGCACATCCAATCATGATAACATTGGTTCTCGTTCTACCACCTATTCTGTTCTGGCGGTATGCAAAAACAGAGAAAGGCAAGCTTGTAGTTGATAAATATATAATGAAAATGCCTATCATGGGTTCATTAATACATAAAACAAATATTGAAGTATTTTGCCGCGTATTTTACACTCTTTATAGCGGATCGGCAGAAAGCATAGAACCAATTAGAATTGCAGCGGAAGCAACCGGAAACAAATATTTTGAAAACCAAATCAAGAATGTTTCAATTCCTTTGATGATTAATAAGGGTATTGGTCTAACCGATGCACTTTCAGCCAGCGGTGTTTTTACAGAAACCGCAATATCAAGATTTCATTCCGGTGAGGAAACAGGTACAATTAAAAATACAGCTAAACAATTAGCAAATTATTACGAAAGCGAAACAGTTTTCAGATTAAAAAATGTAATTGAAATGGTTCAGGTTTTTATTGCTATGGTGATAATGATTGTTATGATTGCATTAACTTTAGTATCTGCTGAAACTGCGACCATTAGTCCTAAATCACCGGTAATGTAATTAAATAAAGAAAGCAATCTATGATTGAAGCAAAATTAGAAATGACGGATAAAATTGGTTACCTTTTATTAAAGAAAGGGATAATCGATACCAAAATATTAGAGCAGGCTTTACAAGTTAAGCAAAACGACAGAACAAAACTAAAGCGAAATCTTGCTCAAATACTTGTCCAGGATTTTAAATTTGATCATGATATTATTTTCAGAGAAGTTGCTGTACTTTATGCATTTAAAGAAATAAATCTAAAGCCTGAGGATTTTGAAGAAAAAAGAACTGATGAAGTAAAAAAATTATTAGATAAACAAAGCGATGAAGTTAAACAATTACTTCTAGACCACAGAGTTATTCCTTACAAATACGATGAAAGAATTAGAGATAAATTAATTCTTGCAGCTGTAGATCCTACCGATAGATCGCTTACAAAAATTGC
>CBEVZC010000060.1:0-17689 GCA_965554225.1 uncultured bacterium
AAAGCTGTTTCTATTCTAGTACCTAAGAACCATCCCAAAGTCCAATTTGTATCTACTGCAATTGATCTTTTGAAATATTTATCTGCCTTTCCATAATCTCCAGAAGATAGGTACGCCTCGCCAATATTTGACAATACATACTTGTTTTGTGGATCTAGATCAACTGCCTTTTTTGCCCATTTTATTGCAAGACTATCACACCGCAAGTACTTATAAATATAACTTCTGCTGATTATTCCAAGAATATTATCCGGAGCAAGAATATTTGCTTTTCTGATCCAATAGAACGCATCATCGTATTTCCCTGAAAATAATTTGATTTGACCCAGATTCATAATTGCTTGAGTATAATTCGGATTTAATCTGATAGCGTTTTTGTAATTTACTAAAGCTAAATCTTTTTTTCCCATACCATCATAAGCTGAAGCAAGCGACTTATATGCTTCAGGTAAATTGGAATTTAGTTCCAATGCTCTCTTACTTAATACAAGCGCCGAATCTAACCATTTATTTGGTTGCCAATATTTAGTAACTCGCTGACTATAAGCATCAGCAAGGCCGGCTAATGCTAATTCATAATTTGAATCTACTAATAAAGCTTTCTTAAATAGTGTAATTGCTTTTTCGTTGTCATCTTTATTGTAATTATAATAAAAATGACGTCCTTTTAAGTAAAGTGCGTATGCCTCCATATTTTCGGTTGGTTTTAAATCAATTATTTTCTTTTCCTTCGGTAATAATTTGGCTTTTAGTTCACTTGCAATTTTTAGTGCAAGTTCCGATTGAATAGAAAAAATATCTTTAATATTGCGATCGTAAGTGTTAGCCCAAATATGTTCATCTCTATTTGCATTTATAAGCTGTGCAACAATTCTTACTTTATTTTTAACGCGTCTTACACTACCTTCTAAAATAGTACCTGCCCCAAGTTCTTTGGCAATCTCACCTATTTTCATCTTTGAGTTTTTAAATTTCATTACCGAAGTTCGCGAAATTACTCTAAGATCCGATATCTTTGATAGTTGAGTTAAAATATCTTCTGTAATTCCATCGCTAAAGAAATCATCTTCAGAAGAGTTCATGTTCGTAAAAGGAAGAACAGCAACAATCTTTGCATTGTGAGGTAGAATTTTCAGAGATTTTGAGCTGATAACAAAACATAGTGAAATGGCAGCTAATAAAATTACCAATGAATGGAATACGATTTCTTTTATGTTAGCTTTTTGTTTCCCCGGTTCTCCATGATACCAAGAAGTTATGAGGATAGAAAGTAAACCAAAGAGTAAAATTACCAGAAAAATATCAAATAATTTTGATGGTAAATTGTAACGATTACTTAGAATATTAACTACCCCAATAACAGTTACGGCAACACTGAGATAAACAGCTAACCATTTACGTACTCTACGATTTTTTATTTCTTCCCAAAATCTTCCCAAAAGTCACTCTTTTTTAATTAGGATAAAAGTATATATTAATTGACAATAATAAAAAGATAATAATTAATTGAATTAGTTTCATAAAAAAAGAATAAATTTATTTGAATATTAAAATTAAAAGAAAGCAGGGAGAAATAATATATTCTCTGCTTGATTTAGAAATGAAAACTGAATTAAATTGCTATTTGAAGTCCGACATGCACAGCCCAATTGTTAGCTGATTTAGATTGCACACCTTGTATATCAAGTTCTCTGGATACAATATGATAAACAAACTCACCGAACAGACCGGTAACTTTTCCTATTCTTATATCTGTTCCGGCACCAATATTAAAGCCAAAGGCTGATTTAAAATCAAAGTCCCCATTTTCAAGTGTTTGACCTTGCTGCTGAACAAAATTTCTAGCATCATCTGTAAACTCTTGTTTTAGACTGCCCAAATAGGCTCCTCCTCCAACACGGATAAATGGGTTGAAAAAACCAACTCCAAACTTTAGCTTAACAAGTGCTCCTATAAATGTCTGACTAATTTTAATTTCAGAGGTCTTAGTATTAGTGCCGTTTAAATCACCAAATGTTTCATAAGTAAAAGGTACAGCTGAATAATCAAATTCAGCAAAGAAGCCCAAAGATCCAAATGGGAGACCTGTTAAACTATATCCAACTTGAGCTCCAACAGGTAAATAGCCAGCAGAGTTTAAATCAACGTTAGTTCCAACTAAGTCATTATCGAATGAAGATGATCCGTAGCCGACAAAAACTCCCAGAGATGGTTGAGAAAAAATGAATGTTTGAGAAAGCAAAAATATTATCACAAAGATTGAAAAATTTTTCACAGTTCCTCCTAGTTTCTTTTATGAAATACAATGTAATTTAATAAAGCACAAGACAATATTTTATAATAGTAAATTAATAATTAAAAAGCGAATTTATTTTGACTGTACAGTGATTCAGAGCTAATATTTAAAGCGAATTTCTTGAGTAGTTTAGTAAAATATAAATATAATCGAATAAAAATTTTCTTATATACTTCTAAAAATTTTCGGTAGTTGTTAGCTCATAATAATTTCTCGATTTGCCAAAATCTCTTGGAATTCCTTATAACTATTTTTTGCTATTTTATTTCTATATCAGTAGATTTGTTTTAATTACAAACACATCTAAAATGAAATGAAAGCGAGTAGAATTGTAAGACTTAAACAATTTTTCATACTCTATGCTGTTGTATTTTCGACTAATTTAATTTTTCCAGTAACAATTTTTTCACAGTCAGTTAATAAAGTAGAAATTTATTCCAAAGTTCACCAGTATTTAAAAAAGGGTAAACAAATAGAAGCTTTATTCCCCGACTCCGCTGTTTATTATTATCAAAAAGGATTGGAGTTTCTTAATGACGATCAGTCGTTAAGTCTTATTAAAGTTGATTTGCTAACACGAATAGGTGCAATATTCCACCAACAAAGTAAATACTCTTTTGCCTTTGATTATTACTTAAAAGCTTTAGATGAAGCTCAGTCTATAAACAACGATTCGTTAATTGCAGAAGGTTATTTTAACATTGCCGAAGTATTTTTGGAAAATGGCAGCTACGCGAAAGCTGTTGAATCATATTATAATGCAAAAGAGTTGTTTGAAAAAATAAATTATAAAGATGGAATTTTTTGGTCGGATATTGGATTGGGAATAATTTATAGAAAGTTAGGGAATACAGAGTTATCAAAAAAGCATTACGAACTTGCAAAATCAATTGGTGAACAAACGGACAGTAAATATTACGTTGCGGTTAGTTATAATAATATGGGAAATCTTTATAAACAGATTGGAGAATATGAAACCGCTCTTAATTATCTTCAACTGGCATTAAAAAGTTTTGAAGAATATGGTAAAGAAAGCTTTGTTTCGGATTGCTTAGAGGGTATAGGTGAAGTATATAGTGAAATGGGAAACTATAAAAGAGCAGTTGATTATTTTAAAAAATCTATGAGGATAGCTGAAACAACTGATGATAAATACAGATTACTTTCAAGATATGCGAATATTGCAAAATCTTACTCAAATCTAAATAATAATAAATCGGCTTTAATTTACTTCAGCAAAACAATTGGATTAGCGCAAGCAGTTGGGGATAAGTCCAGATTGAGCGATATTTATATTATGATTTCGGATTTCTATAAAAAAAATGACAATCCGGATAAAGCACTACTTAATTTAAAAAAATCTCTTCTGATATCGAAAGAAATTGGAGATACAGTTAGTTTTGCATCCGCTCTTAATTCATTATCGGAACTATATTTTCTTAAAGAAGACTATAAATCCGGTTACGATTATGCACTTCAAGCTTATCAAGTATCCTCCAAGAAAGATTTAATGAAAACATTAGCGAAATCGTCTCTTAGTCTTTCAAAAATTCTGGAATTGTGGGGTAATTTTAAAGATGCGTTATTTTATTTCAAAATTCACAAAAAAACATCGGATTTTCTGTTAAATTCAAAAAAAATGAAAATTGTTGAAGATGCCGAAGCCAAATACAATGTTGAAAGGATTGAAAAAGAAAAATTAAAATTGGAGAATGCTGCTTTACGTGGTAAAGAAAAATTACAAAGACGGAACACTTTAATAACAATACTGATTATTGTTTTGTTTTTATTATTTATCGGATCGGGTTTGTATCTTCGTAAAAGAAGAGATGAAAAAAATGAAATTTCGGAAAAATCGCTGAGGATGAAAAGAAAGATTGATTTATTGAATAGTCAACTAAATGAAAAGAATAGAGAATTAACGTCAAAGGCATTATTAATTTCCCAAAACAACGAAGTATTGAGAGAAGTTGTTCAATCGATAGAAAGCTATCTTCAAGATCAAAATAAGGATAAGAATGTTTTAAAGCGATTAAAAATGCGACTCCAAGAAATTTATGAGGAAAAAAGCTGGGATGATTTTATTCAACATTTTGAACAAGTTCATCCGCAATTTTATAAAAATTTGTTAAATCGATCCGGCGATCTTACATCAGCTGAACAAAAGATTTGTGCATTTCTAAAAATGAATCTTAATACAAAAGAAATATCGTATATTACTAATCAATCAACAAAAGCAATTGAAGTAATGAGAAGTAGAATCCGCAAAAAGTTAGGAATTCCTCACGAAGAAAGCTTAACCAAAGCAATTCAGTCAATTTAAACAACAATTCCATTCAAAATTTTTTATTAAAGCCGAGGGTTTTTGTAAGGTCATCCGAGTGTTTTTGAAGGGCTCTGAGTGTTGACATGCGTACGATCTCGAAGTATCTTAATAGTAGCTCGGCAACAACAAAAAGTTGAATCAATTTGCAGTTTTAAAGACAAAATATTTATCAAATGATATCCTTTTTGAATAAAAAGAAAAAAATAAGAATCGAAATGGTTCACATACAAAATTTAGATAACAAAAACTTAACAGAATTTTGGTTTAAGCTAAATAAAGATGTTTTTAATTTAAGAATTAATATTTTTAGTTCAAACAAAAAGGATGAAATTATTACTGAAAAAGAACTGAAATTCTTCAAAAATAAATGGTACATGCTCGCCGGTTATGAGGATATAAAAGATGGACAAAAGTGGAAATTTGACTTTACCGGATTTATAGATAAAAGCAGTAAAAAATTTAGGAATATCATTAATTACAAAATCTAATGGGAGAGTTAAAAATGAAACGTTTCACAATTTATATTTTCTGTGCGTTATTGGTTTTTGCATCGTCTGTTTCAGTCAGAGCTCAAATTGGTCATTTAATAAAAATAACTCCTCTAATTGGATTAAAATTTTATAGTTGGGGAGAATATGACAATAACTCAACACAAAATTTAGATGAAAGCGGGACACAATTTTTAATAGGTTTTTCGGCTAAACATAAGTTAATCGGAAATATGAATTTTTACGTCAGATCGGATTTTTACTACTATACCGGCACTGTTGATTATGATGGATATTTGCAGAATGATTACGGAGGTAAAACCCCTTACAAAATGGAAACCGGGTACAACGGTTTTGAACTGTTGATAAATTCCGGATATAATTTTAATGTGACACATAATTTGAGTTTGGCACCAGAGTTAGGATTTGAATATGAGCATTGGAAACGTGATTTGGGGAAAGGAGATAAACATGGATACTTGGAGTCATACAATGTGTTTTTTATTGATTTTGGTTTTAACGGTCGTTTGAAAATTTCACCCAACGTTTCTATTTTTATGAAATTTCTAGGTGAAGCTCCGCTAAGTATTTCGGAAGGTGTTGATTTATCTTCTAATAATAATCCGAAAGAAATTGATCTGTCTCCCAAATCAAATATGGGAATAAACTTTGAGACCGGGGTTACGGCTTATAATGCTTCATTTTCTTTCTACATCGATTATTTACTTTTTTCTCCTTCGGATATTAACCAAAGTATTTTTCAACCGGAATCGGATAGAAGTATATTCGGAATAAAATTAGCTTATGATTTTTACTTTAATATATAACTGAAAACAAATTCTTTAGTAGAAGAAAATTTACTTAATTGTTTTTAACATTTGGAGGAACATGAAATGAAGAAAATAATTTTATTTAGTCTTTTAACTTTTCTTTTTTGTTTTATTCAATCGGCATTTGGCCAAATGAAAATTGGAATTTATAGCGGTTATGGCCTTTCGGCTTTTGAGAGCCAAAGCTCAGGCGCAGAAACATTGCCGTTGGGAATTCAAGCATATTATTCTTTAGAAAATGTAAGCTTTGCAAATTTAAATTTAGGTTTGGATTTTAATTATTCCGTTGTTCCGTTTTCATTTGAAATGACTACTAATACGGGCACTAAATTATTTACAAGAAGGCAGAGACAACTTTACATTGGTGCGCTGATTAAAATAAAGTTTTTAAGGAATTCTACGTTCAATCCTTTCGCACGTTTGGGAATTGGTTTGTATTCCGGTGGTCATTCGTTAGAATATTCGGATGCAATTAAACAGGAAGCTCAACAAAATCAAGTTTCCCTGCCAGCTGAACTTGATATCTCAAGCGGGTTTGGGTTTAATTTTGGTGCTGGACTTGATTATAAGTTAACTCCAACAACAGGAATATTTACGGAATTTGTTTATCATATAGTTAGCCGAGAACTTAATGAAGCGCCGCTAAATGTTTTTGAAGGTTTAAATTTGGGAAAGAGTTCTTTAGGATTTAATAATTGGGCAATATTAGTAGGTTTTCAAACCGGATTATAGTTTTAACAATTTATTATAAATCTAAAAGGTTTATTATGAACTTATTAATGACAGTTTTGTTAATTTTTATAAATTATTCATATTGCGCCAAATCATCTGAAAATTCAAAATTCAAATTTAAAAAGAGAGCCGTAAAAATAAATGCTGTCGTCGTTAATGATAATAATAAAGCGATTATGTTTAACCGAAAAAACGAGCCGAATGAAAATGCTTTTAGTATTCTTGTTCCCAAAGGCTGGAAAATTGAAGGAGGAATATTCCGGGTTAATCCAACTACCCAAGGCGGCCCTGCACAGTCAATTGCTGCAAAAATAGATTTTGCTGTTAAGAAAGATAAAAAGGGAAGTGTTATGATTCGTTGGCTCCCGGATATGTTATATTTTGATATACGTAATACGCCCGCCGGACAAATGGGTATGTTTCCGGAAGGTAGCAACTATCAAGGGATGACAGTTTCATATATTAAGTCTGCTGAAAATTTTATTAGAGAAATTGCTTTTCCATATGCTCACCCTAGAGCTGATAATATTAGAATAGTTGAAAGAAAGAAACTTCCTGGTGTAATAAATA
Organism: uncultured bacterium; assembly: GCA_965554225.1. Lineage (GTDB taxonomy): Bacteria > Bacteroidota > Ignavibacteria > Ignavibacteriales > Melioribacteraceae > BMS3ABIN04. Next base: position 7,243 of record CBEVZC010000060.1, read on the forward strand.
ATTACTCGAAGAGAGTTAAACAATTAATGCCGTTTACAACCATGAGTTATGATGCAGCAATAATTAAATTTAGATATGATGAAAATGGAGGTCGATACGAGGAATCTATAGTTTCGTTGATTGAAGACTGGGGACAGCTTGGCGCGGGAATGTGGGGAAACAAGGAAACTTTTTTAATCAGAACGCCAGTTGGTCAATTTAAGGAATATGCTCCTGTGTTTAGTGTCATTCAGAATTCTGTAAAAATTAATCTGCAATGGATAATTGGAGAAGTAAAAGGACAAGCAACTAGAGGTCGAATTGCGATTAACACTCAAAAAGAAATTCAAAGAATTGGAAAAGAAATTGCTGAACAAAGAAAAAAAACAAATGCAGAGATCAATAATGATATGTTTCTTACATTAACAGAGCAAGAAGAATATGTTAATCCGTATACAAAAGAGATTGAAGTTGGTTCAAATCAGTGGAAATATAGGTGGGAAAACGAAAGCGGAGATATAATTTACACAAACGATGAAAATTACAATCCGACCACGGATGTAAATATTAACAGAAACGATTATAAAAAGAGTAATATAAGAAAAAGATTTCCAAATTAGATCTTAGTAAGGATTTCAATAGTACGAATTTAGTTTAAAAATTAAAAAAAAAGTTTTATTTTGAGTATAATACTTACCAAAACTAAGGGAGACTTGTATGAAAAAACTTATTCTTTTCACATCACTATTTTTAATGCTTTTTTCAACACATTCATTATTAGCACAGAAAATCAATTGGGTTGTAGGAGGTAGATTTGGGTTATCTATTGTTAGTGCGGGTGGTGGAAGTTCAACAGGCTTGCAGTTAGGCCCAATGGCAGAGGCAAAATTCAATAGAAATATGGCTGTTGGTACTGAGTTCAATATTAACACACAAGGTGGTACCCCAATTGAATGGGCGGATTATTTCAAGTATTATTTTGATGTGCAAGGCTCAAAGATTAAACCTTACGTTAATGGTGGGTTTAGTCTGTGGTTTTATACAGGAGGACCTTATTTCGGATTGAGATTTGGTGGAGGAGCAAACTTCCCAATCGCTCCAAAGCTTTATATACCGGCAGACCTGCAGCTCGGACCTGTATTTTCATCGGGTACCTCGGTGTTTTATTTTGCAATAACTACCGGAATTAGATATGAGTTGTAAATAGAATTGAAATTATTTGAATAAATTATTCTTCAATAGGCATGATTTTTATGCCTATTGAAGAAAGAAAAATTATTTAATTTAATGAAAAAAGAACTCCACCTTGTACACTAAGGTAATTAGAGGAACTTCCAGAAGTGGAAATAATGTTAAATTTAAGTTCACCATTTAACATTAAATTACTATTTGCCTGGAATACGGCTCCGCCTCCGAACCCAAATCCAAAATTACTATCTGAAGATCCTGGAACAGTTTGCTTTACAGTTTGAAAGCCATTGTTATACGTGATATCGATATCAGAAGAGCTTGTGAAATGTAATCCCAACTCTGCTGCACCGTAAGGTTTAACAGCGCCCTTAACAAAATAATAACGTGCACCAAACATTATCGGTATAGTCCTAAATGAACCACTAGCATCTATACTAGACCCCGATGGTGTTCCCGCGGGTAAGCTTGGTGTTTTTGTCCCAAATGTAAGAAATCCGACTGTACCGGTTAAATCCAGCTGGTCAATTACTCTATATAAAAAAGTTCCCGTAGCACCAAAGCCAACATTAGCGAAATCGCCAAAATCACCAATAGGCAAAGCTATAACAACGTCCGGTTGAACATACATTTTGCCAACTTGAGCGTTTGAAATACTTACAAATAAAAATAGCAGTAGACTGATTGCAATGACTTTTTTCATACTGATCTCCTTAAGATTACTGTTTTTAAGATGAATTAATTGAAATAATGTTTTATAAATATAAAGAAAATATTTTTGTTTGTAAACAATTTAGTGCCACGAAAGCAATAAATACTTGCTAGTGAAAAATTATTCGAACGAAATTTAATCTTTAATAACTTTAATTACAAATCTCTGAAATATTTTGTTTCTTTGTTGTGAGCTTACACACAGAAATTTATTTGTAATTTCATATATAATCCTTTTTATTTCTATCTATGCTTTTCTGTTTTATTAGTGATTGTATTAAAAAATTCCTATCCGGGAAAAATGGAGTGTATGAAATTACCAATTTTGTTTTCGACCAATTTTTTCATTTTCTTTTTTATTATTTCTTCTTTAATTGCTCAAGATTCAACCAAAACCTATAAATTGAAAGAAATTACAGTCAGCGGTAAGGAATTCATAGAGCCGAAACCGGTCAGTGTAATTAATAAAAACATTATTACAAATTCGGATGCTATTTCCGTTAGCGAAATTGCAAAGTATATTCCGTCATTAAAGCTCCAAACAAATTCGCGGGGAGAAAGCCAGTTTTTCTTGCGTGGATACGGAGTGCGACAACTAGCTTTGTTTTTCGATAATGTTCCGCTCTCTATTCCTTGGGATAATAGAATTGATTTAAGCTTAATACCAACAGAATCAATAAATTCTGTTACTGTGTATGGAGGTGTTCCATCTGTATTATTTGGCGCTAACACACTTGGCGGCGTTATTTCGGTAAAATCGTTTGTTCCAATAAAAAATAAGAATGAAAGCAATTTTACTATTCAGCTTGGAAGCAGCAGCTCTCAAGAATACAGCGGGAGTTACTCCAGAAAAATTAATGCACTTTCTTACTTAGCTTCATTTTCTTACGATAAAAGCGATAACTACAATCTTCCGAACTCTATTAAGGATGCTTATACCGGTTCAAATGTTAGATTAAACAGCGATCATAAAAAGTTTACAGGGTTTGTGAAGTTAGACTACAATCTTGATGAAAATTCAAAAATCAGCTTATCTACATCTTATATTGATGCTGAAAAAGGAGTTCCTCCCGAAACGAATGTGCACAAACCAAGATTTTGGAGATACCCGCTTTGGCAAAAACTAACTTTCATTTTGAATGGTAATCATAATTTAAGCAGTAAAATAGGTCAGCTGAAATATGCATTATCTTTAACAAAATTTAATATGAAAATTGATCAGTATGCAGATAGATTTTACAGAAAAATTGAAGATAATGAAGAGGATAATGATTTAACATTTTATGGAAGAGCCGTTTATTCATACTTTATTGGAAGCAGCTCAATGCTTAGTCTTGCAGCAAGCGGACTAAACTCTACCCATGGGGAAAGATTTCTAAGCTCGGGTGAGATTGAAAACATATATGCTCAAAATATATTGAGTGTGGGTTCCGAATATGAATTTCATAAAGAAAAATATTCCATATTAGTCGGAGCCGGACTGGATAATCAATCAACACCAAAAACCGGGAATAAACCTAAGCAGGAAAGTGAAATAACAGTGAACTTTAAAACAAAATTCGATTACTATTTTGCCGATAATATTTCTACTCAACTAGTTTTAGGTAAAAAAACAAGGTTCCCAACTTTACGCGAATTATACTCAGGAGCGTTAGGAAGATTCATTCCTAATCCGAATCTAAAATCCGAAGCAGCTTATAATATTGAGTCTAATTGGAAATATATAGTGAACAAAAATAAATTTAATCTGTCTTTTTTCTATTCGCTATTAAATAACGGAATCCAGCGGATTACATTGCCGGGTAAGCAGTTTAAGAGAATCAATAAAAATCAAATCAGAACTTGGGGTATTGAATTCAGCTCAAAAATTAATTTTACTAAAAAAATAAATATAGACTTTAATTTTTCGTATTTAAATTCATTTGCCAAAAATAAAGAGAGTGAGTTCCAAGATACATTAGAATATAAGCCACAAATAATATCTGGTTTTTTGCTAAATTATATTGTAGCAAATAATTTAAATCTTGACATGGAACTAAATTACATAGGGAAAGAATTCGGGCTGCGAGAGGGAAGTAAATTTTATCAAAAATTACCGGATTATTTCTTGTTAAATCTTAGGATTTCTTATAATTATAAGATTTCAAAGAATGTTAATGTTGAAACGTTTTTTAGAGTTAATAATCTGTTGGACAAACTATATTTTACACAATGGAGTCTACCCGAACCCGGTAGGCAATTTTTGTTCGGCTTAAAATTAAATTATTAAAATTTAAGGATAACTAATGAGTAAAATTACCACTTTTGTATTTAACACAAATGATGAGGCAACAAAAAACACTTGTGATATTTTATCTACATCTAAATTAATTAATCATATTAAGGTTATAGCAACTGGTTCGCAATTAGGCAAATATGAATCGATTCAAGTTAAAAAATTGTTTTCATCGGAAACGATGAAAACATTAATTGAGAATTCGGAATCTGAATTTACTTTAATTGTAACAAAACCAAATTTACAGAAACTTGGGCAGTTAGCCTTAGAAAGACTTGCCGGCGTAGCAAAGGATACGGATGCAGGACTAGTTTATTCTAATTATTTTGAAGTTAAAGAATATCAATTAAGCAAGCATCCGGTAATTGATTATCAGCTTGGCAGTGTAAGAGACGATTTTAATTTTGGTATTATGTTTTTAGTAAAAACAAAAGTATTAAAATCTATTGTAAACGAAATAACGGGTAATTACAACTATGCCGGATTATATGAAATGCGACTTGCCCTTTCAAGAAAATATTCGTTTTTGCGAATCCCCGAATTCCTTTATACCATTAGTGAGTTTGATACCAGAAAATCAGGCGAAAAACAATTTGATTATGTCGATCCGAAGAATAGAGAAGTTCAAATAGAAATGGAGAAAGCTTGTACAGAGCACTTAAAAGGAATAGGTGCATATCTAAAACCTGAATTTTCAAAAGTGGATTTTAACAAGGACGAATTTAGTGTTGAAGCCTCGGTCATTATTCCAGTTTATAATAGAGTAAAAACTATTGCCGATGCAATACGATCGGTGTTAAAGCAAAAGACAAATTTTAAATTTAATTTAATTATTGTTGATAATCATTCAAACGACGGAACAACTGAAGTTATTGAAAAATTTAGTGATGATGAAAGAATGGTTCATTTAATTCCCGGAAGAAAAGATTTGGGAATTGGCGGATGTTGGAACGAGGCTGTTCACAGTGAAAGCTGTGGACGTTTTGCAGTACAATTGGATAGTGATGATATTTATAGATCTGAAAATACACTTCAAAAAATTGTTAATAAGTTTTATAAAGAGAATTCCGCAATGGTTATAGGATCATACCAAATGACAAATTTTAATCTTGAAGAAATCCCTCCGGGTATTATCGACCATAGAGAATGGACTCCTGACAATGGGAGAAATAATGCACTGAGAATAAACGGACTCGGAGCGCCTAGAGCTTTTTATACTCCGGTTTTACGTAAAGTAAATATTCCGAATGTAAATTATGGAGAAGATTATGCTGTGGGTTTAGCCATTTCACGTAATTATAAAATTGCACGAATTTATGAACCTGTTTATCAATGCAGACGCTGGGAAGGGAATTCCGATGCAGCTTTGAGTGTGGAAAAAACTAACGAAAATAATTTTTATAAAGATAGAATACGAACAATAGAAATACTTGCGAGGCAGAATAAATTAAATGCAGAATAAGATTATACCTGAAACCGGGTTGAAAAAATTCGGTGATGTAAAATTGTTAACCGGTAAAGCGCTTGCCTTACTTGAACAGCAAAAAACCGTTTGGGAATTATTGAAAAAAAATTATGCCAGTCTGGAAAAAATTCATATTAAAAATTTTAATTTTAATGATATTAAAATCCGTTTGCAGTTTAATCCGGGTAGAATTCGTTCCACATCGGCAAAAGTAGATCCGGAATCGATAAAAGAACGCAAATGTTTTTTATGCATAGAGAATTTGCCGGATGAGCAAATGGGTATTCCGTTTAATGATGATTTTTTGATTCTTTGCAATCCTTTTCCCATTTTTAAGGAACATTTTACAATTGTAAATAAAATGCATGTACCGCAAACAGTCTTTGGGAATTTTCTAACGTTTCTGCAAATGGTAAAAGAATTGGGCGATAAATTAACCGTATTTTATAACGGACCAAAATGCGGTGCTTCAGCTCCGGACCATATGCATTTCCAAGCGGGGTCTAAAGGAGTTATGCCCATTGAAAGTGAATACGATTCTTCCAAAGAAAAGTTTGGCAAAATAATTTATGAAGAAGGCAATGCAGGGCTTTTTGCTGTTGATGATAATCTTAGGAAGATGTTTTTTCTGGAAGGTGCGGAGGAAAAAGAAATAGAGTCGGTCTTTTATAAACTTATAGGCAAAATGCAGGAATTGCTGGGAATAGATGACGAGCCGATGTTAAACATTATTGGTATGTATGAAAACAATAAGTGGAAGCTAATTATTTTTCCGAGAGCAAAGCATCGCCCAAATTATTTTTTCTTAAACGATTCCGATAAAATTATGATCAGTCCGGCATCTGTTGATATGAGCGGTTTGATGATTGTTCCAAGGGATGAGGATTTTGAAAAAATAGATAAAGAGAAGATCATAAAAATTTTTGATCAAGTCTGTTTTGGTAAAAATGCGTTTTACGAACTTTTAGCAATGTAAAAATTTACGGTTAAGTAAAAATAAGTTTCCTCCGGGATTCGAGTATAATAAATAAAGCATATGTGTGAAAGGTCAAACGTGAAAACCTGCGAAGCTTTAGTGAAATAGATTTCTACAAAATGTTTTTAACTTTAAGTACTTTAGACACTTCAAAAGCCCTTTCACAAAGTTGCACAATATAAAACTATTTTAGTTTGTAATTTGAAAGTTCTACTTGCAATTTGCAAAAATATATTCATCATTACTTTTTGCTCAACATTGCTATATCAAGATCATAATCCATTTGCAGACCAAGCCAAAACTCCGGTGACATATTAAAATATTTTGCCAAACGAATAGCTGTATCGGCGGTTATCTTTCGCTTTTTTAATACTATTTCATTTACTCTGCGAGGTGGAACGTCAATTGCAATAGCTAATTTATTTTGACTTAAATGTAGCGGTATTAAAAATTCTTTTTCTAAAATTTCACCCGGATGAAGAGGCGTAAAGTTTTTATTGTTCATTTTTAATCTCATCAACACTTAAAATCTCAACATCGTATAAATCCCTGTCGTTATACCTAAAACAAAGTTTCCAATTGCTATTTATCGGCACCGCAAATTTACCTTGTCTTTTCCCTCTTAATATTTCGGGTTTATTCAAAGGTGGAATTTTAAAATCATTTGGAATTATTGCTCTGTTTAACATGCGTAATTTTCTTAATGCAATTCTCTGGATATGCGAAGGAAACTTTTCCGAATGAAAACGATTAAAGATTTTTTCGGTCTCTGTACAAATAAACGACTTTATCATAATGAAATATATAACGTATAACGTTAAATAACAAATAAAACTGTTCTAAAAGACAAAAATCGAAATCTTTTTGTTGAATTTCATTTTTATTGAAATTTATCAAATTATCCACTGTATTTGGTAAACAGTTATAACGGTTATTATATTTTAGCTTTTCTCATTAACCCACGACTTAAGTCGTGGGTTAATGGCGCAGGGAACATTGATCTTATAATCGTTTCAACGATTTTTGAAAAACAGGATAATTAAGTAGTAATCTGAGAAAATTATTAAGATCAACCGGTTAGAAATTAATTTGTCCTAATTACTTTTATTATGATAAATAACCAGCCTAATAACAAGCTAACGCCGCCGACCGGTGTAATCATTGCAAATGCTTTAATATCTGTAACGGAATATGCATAAAGTGAAAATGAAAAAAGAATTATTCCCGCAAGTATAAATAGAAATGACGTGGTAAAATCGTAAGTTGAGTTTAGTCCTATAGCCAATAAAACAGCTGAGTGTATTAAATGGTAAAGAACTCCCGTTTTGTAAATCTCCAAATTTTCTGCAGATAACAATTTCTTCAAACTGTGTGCACCGAATGCTCCGAAGCCGACAGCAAAGAATCCCATTATTGCAGCGGTTATTATTTGTGATTTTGTACTCATAATTTATATCTAACCTCTTGTGTATTATCAATATGAAATTTATGTAATTTAAAGTATACAAAATTATTAATTAATTGTGAGGATTTAACATGGCAATTCAAACAATTAACCCCGCAACAGGAAATCTTATTAAGTCTTTTGCTGAACTTAGCTCGGAGGAAATTAATGAAACTATTAATGATGTACAAAACGAATTTTTAAGTTGGCGCGAGATTCAATTTTCCGAAAGGTCAAAGTTAATGTTTAATGCGGCAAAGCTATTGCGCGAAAATAAAAATAGATATGCCGGAATAATGACTTTGGAAATGGGTAAGCCGATTAGCCAAGCAATTGCAGAAGCGGAAAAATGTGCTTGGGTATGTGAATATTATGCTGAAAATGCCAAGTCAATTTTAGCTGATGAAGTAATTAAAACCGATGCTTCGGAAAGTTATGTTCAATTCGATCCTTTGGGAATTGTGCTTGCGGTTATGCCTTGGAACTTTCCGTTTTGGCAGGTATTTCGTTTTGCAGCTCCGGCATTAATGGCCGGCAATGTTGGAATTCTAAAGCATGCATCAAATGTACCTCAAACCGCTTTAATAATTGAAGAAATTTTTAGGGAAGCCGGTTTCCCTAAAAATGTTTTCAGAACTTTGTTAATCGGACCAAAGTTAGTTGATGAAGTAATTAAAAATCCCAAAGTGAAAGCCGCAACACTTACCGGAAGTGAGTATGCGGGAAGCAAAGTTGCGGAAATGTCCGGGAAAATGTTGAAGAAAACCGTAATGGAATTGGGCGGCAGTGATCCCTATATAATTTTTGCCGATGCGGATATTGATGACGCTGTTAATACTGCCGTCACAGCCCGTTTGTTAAATAACGGACAAAGCTGCATTGCTGCTAAACGCTTTATAGTTGTGGAAGACATTGCCGATGAATTTGAGAAGAAGTTTGTTGAAAAGATGAGGGCGGTTAAAGTTGGCGATCCTATGGAAGAAGAAACGGAATTAGGGCCTCTTGCGCGGGAAGACTTGCTAATTGAACTTAATACGCAAGTTGAACAATCTGTAAAAGCGGGAGCTGAAATTTTAACAGGCGGAAAGAGATTAGATGGTGAAGGATATTTTTATCCCGCAACAATTTTATCAAACGTAAAGAAAGGAATGCCGGCATACGAGCAGGAAATGTTTGGTCCCGTTGCAGCAATAATTAAAGCTAAAAATGAAGAAGAAGCAATAAAAATTGCAAACGATTCCGAATTCGGACTCGGCGCTTCGCTGTGGACAAGCGACATCGAAAAAGCAAAATATTTGAGTCATAATATTGAATCCGGCTCGGTCTTTATAAACGGTTTGGTTAAATCTGATCCGAGACTACCATTTGGCGGAATTAAAAAATCCGGTTACGGTCGTGAACTTTCGCATTACGGAATAAAGGAATTTGTTAATATTAAAACCGTGTGGATAAAGTAAGATAGAACACTTATAACACGGAAAATCTGATTTTCACGGATACGAGTAAATATTAAGAATCTGTGTTGTAAGAATTTTAAAGATTATTTGTTTTGGAAATTTGTCGTAGAACAACATGCTATGTTGTCAAATAATAATTAATATCCAAAACTTGTGAATAGTGTTGCATTAATTTAATTATCAACCTAGCAAGTTGACTTACAAATTTGGACATCAATTTTTTTGCGTAATACAGAAAGGAACAATATATGGTTAAAAGATGTGGATGGTGCGGTACGGATCCGCTTTATGTAAAATATCATGACGAAGAATGGGGAATTCCTGTTCATGACGATACAAAGCATTTTGAAATGATTATTCTTGACGGTGCGCAAGCCGGACTGAGCTGGTTAACGGTTTTGCGTAAAAGGGAAAACTATAGAAAAGCTTTCGATAGGTTTAACCCGAAAAAGGTTGCAAAGTATGATGAAGAGAAAGTTGAAGCACTCCTCAATAACCCGGGAATTATCAGGAATAAATTAAAAGTGAGATCGGCGGTTACAAATGCACAAGCGTTTCTTAAAGTAAAAAAGGAGTTCGGAAGCTTCGATAAATATATTTGGCAATTTGTAAACGGAAAACCGATTATTAATAAATGGAAATCTATTAAAGAATTACCCGCAACCTCAAAAGAATCGGATGCAATAAGTAAGGATCTCAAGAAACGCGGTTTTAAATTCGTCGGCTCTACAATTTGTTATGCATATATGCAGGCTGCCGGAATGGTGAACGACCATATTGTAAGTTGTTTTAGATATAAAAAACTTATTTAAACTATCTTAATTATTCTGCGTTGTGTAATTCTGTTAAAAGTCATTGCCGCATGAATACAATAAAGTAACTAAGTGATTTTTACCAACTCGCAGATTCAACCCCCAAGTGCGACAAAGTTAAGGAAAATTATTGAAGAATA
>CBEVZC010000061.1:0-17295 GCA_965554225.1 uncultured bacterium
ACTCCATTCCCAGCAAACCAAAGCGAGGTACACAAGAATTGTGAAATGACTATTATTGGAAGTATATATTTCGGAGTATCCATTTATTTAATTACACACAACGTTCTCAATAAACGTATTGCGTTTATCGAGATTATATGTTAATTTGTCATTCGTTTACCACGTAAACTATGATTTAATGTATGAAAAAGCAAGAATTATTAGATAGGTTCCAAAAACAAATTGCAATAGAAAATTATTCAAAACAGACTCAAAAAACCTATTATTCAACAATTAAACTATTTTTTGAGTATATAGCAACCTTAAAAAAAGCTAAAATTCAAGAGAAGGATATTCAAAATTACTTATATTATTGTAAAACGGAAAAAAAATACTCATATTCATCAATGAAGCATGTAGTTGCCAGCATCAGTTATTTCTATTCAAAAGTTTTACTTAAGCCAATTCCTAAAGCATTAGATATAAGATTTCGGAAACCAACAACCTTACCTTCTGTTTTGTCTGTAAATGATATTGCAAAAATTCTTGAGGCAACAAAAAACTTAAAACACAAAACTATTCTATTATTAATTTATTCTGCTGGTTTAAGATTAAATGAATTATTAGAATTACGTATCGGTGATATTGATTCTGAAGCAATGCGTATTCATATACGGTTTGCCAAAGGCAAAAAAGATAGATATGTAATGCTCTCTGAAAATGTATTAGAACTTTTAAGGGAATATTATAAAGTTTACAAACCCAAGGATTACTTAATTGAGGGACAAAATAGCGGAAAATATAGTCCCAAAAGTGTTCAATCCGTATTTAAGAAATCATTGCAAAAATCTGGTGTAAATAAAAGAGCTACTGTTCACACTTTGCGTCATTCATTTGCTACACATCTTTTAGATGATGGAACGGACATAAGATACATTCAAGAATTGCTTGGGCATAAGCGACTTGAAACTACTCGAATTTACACACACGTGTCATCTTATTCAATTAACAAAATTAAAAGTCCGGCAGATAAATTAAAAATTTAGTTGTAAATTTGCTGTTGTTTACCGGATTAGATTCCGAAACAAGTTCGGAATGACGGATACCGGAGTTTATAAATAAAATTCAAGCATAATTTTCAGGTAAAAATGCAATCATATTCTTACAAATGCTTTAACTGTAAAACAGTATTCTCCGCCGGGGAAATTGAACGGAACTTCGTTTATCTTTGTCCCAACTGTGGAAGCGCCCAAAAGAACAAACCGCTTACCGGAGTTTTAACCGTAGAGTACGATTATGAAAATTTGAAAAAAAGTTTATCCCGAAAGGAATTTCTAAAATTAACTCCCGGTAAATTTTGGCTTTATCCGAATCTTTGGCCTGTGGATTTCTCAAAATTTAACAATACGATTCTTTCACGTTTGGCTTTGCCCGCCGATCAATTATTCGAATACGAACTTAACGGGATGAAAGTTTTAATTCAAGATGAAACCCGCAATCCAACGCTTTCTTACAAAGACAGAGCTTCTGCGCTTGTTGCATTAAAAGCAATGGAAATGGGAATTACGGAAATAGCGGCGGCATCAACCGGAAATGCGGGTTCTTCGCTTGCGGGAATTTGCGCCCGATTGGGTTTAACAAGCAGAATTTACGTTCCCCAAAACATTCCCGAATCCAAACGCATACAAATTGAAGCTTACGGTGCTAAGCTGGAAATAGTAAACGGCGATTACGATTTGGCGTTCGACAAATGCCTTGAAGATTCCGCACGAAACAAATGGTATAACCGGAACACAGCTTACAATCCTTTAACAATCGAAGGAAAGAAGTCAGCCGCATACGATATTTTCATATCAACACAAGGAAATATTCCGCAGCATATTTTCGTGCCGGTCGGAGACGGCGTAATAATTTCCGGAATTTACAAAGGGTTTAAAGAACTGCAAACTCTCGGCTGGATAGAAAAACTTCCGGAATTAATTGCCGTTCAATCGGAAAGAAGCGATGCGGTTGTGCGTTATTTGAATATGGGAAAGTTCGAATACAGACCCGCAAACACAAGAGCCGATTCAATTTCAGCAGGAGCGCCGCGTAATCTTTACATGGCTGCCGAAGCTGTAAAATCGTCCGGCGGTTTCGGTGTTACCGTTTCCGATGAAGAAATTTTAAGTGCGCAGAAAGAGTTTATACGGCAGACCGGCATTCTATGCGAACCTTCCAGCGCGTCGGTTTATGCGGCATATAAAAAGAATCCGTTAGAAAGTTCATTATTGTTAATTACCGGTAACGGTTTGAAAGATGTGGACGCATTAGAATAAACCGGTAAACTATTTACAAACATTCAACCCGTAGCACAGATTAGCAATCTGTGCACAAAATATAATTTTAATAAACTGATAGGAGATAACATGAATTTGGAAAATAAAATAGTCCTCGTAACCGGAGGATCGAGCGGTATCGGTTTGGATATTGCACGATTAGCAAAAAGCCGTGGCGCAAATGTGATAATCTGCGGTAGGAATCCGGAAAAGCTTGAGAAAGCAGCACAAGAATTTAATTTACACTCTTATGTGTGCGACGTTTCTGATGAAGAACAAGTAGTAAGAATGTTTGCAAACATTAAGCGGGATTTAGGCAATCTTGATGTTTTAATCAATAATGCAGGTTTCGGTTATTTTGCTCCTTTAGATGAGATTGAACCATCTAAATTTCTTGCTGTTTATAATACGAACGTGCTCGGCGCCGCTCTGTGCGGACGAGAAGCAGCGAAGATTTTCAAGACTCAAAAAAGTGGAAACATCGTTAATATTGCATCAACAGCGGCACTAAAAGGTTTTGCGCATGGAAGTCCATACGTAGCAACCAAATTTGCTCTACGCGGAATGACGGAATGCTGGAGAGCCGAATTGAGGAAATTTAACGTGCGTGTAATTTTAATAAATCCGAGTGAAGTACAAACCGATTTTCCGGTGAACGCCGGTGGAAAAGAGAGAAATTTTAATCCGTCGAAACTAATTGGGAAAGACATTGCACATTCGGTAATTTGCGCTTTGGAGATGGACGACAGAGGTTTTATACCAGAATTAACCGTTTTTGCAACCAATCCAGTTGATTAAGTATTTAAAAGAGCAGAGCGATAGATCACTAATTTTCATGATTTATTATTTTTATCGCAAGTAAAAATTCCAAGAACCAAAAAAAATTACATTACTCAAAACAAACTCAACTTTTTTAAAAAGTTGGGTTTGTAATCCAACATCCAACACCTATTTGTACTGTAGATTCCTCACCATTTTTTTGCTGTCCCAAGGCGCTTGTTTTCCGCCCAAATATTTGTGGAACCACTCGAGATGAGCATTGTAATAAAGCGGCATCGATTTTAAGAAGTTCGGCCAATGCCCGTCATTCTTAAATATTATCAATCTCGAATCGATTCCTTTCAACTGCAGATTGGTAAAATAACGAATGCTTTGTGTGTATGGAATTCTGTAATCTTTCTGTCCTGTAATTATTAACGTTGGCGTTTTGAAATTATAAACGTATTTGCTTGGTGATTTCGAATTATAATTTTTCCCCAAATCCCAATTGGCAAACCATAATTCTTCTGTTTCTTCTTTGAACTCGGCAAGATCGTAAATTCCCATCATCGAAGCTAAGCATTTGAAACGATGTGTTTTTGCCTGCAGCAGGTTCATAAAATATCCGCCGTACGACCAGCCCATAGCGCCCATTCGCGTGCTATCGACGTAACTTAATTTTGCCAGCGAATCGGTTACCATCATTACATCAGTAAATACTTTCCCATCCCAATCTTTAGATATTGCAGATGTGTATTTTTGTCCGTATCCAATTGAACCGTGCGGATTAGGGAATGCCAAAACATATCCGGCAGCCGGATAAACCTGCCAATCGAACCGGAACGAATCCATCCATTGATATTGGGGTCCTCCGTGCACGTTGATTACGAACGGATATTTTTTATTGGGATCGAAATTATGCGGCTTTATTATAAATGTGTGAACCGGTGTTCCGTCGGCGCCTTTAATCCAAATCTGTTCCGCAGGTCTGAAATCAACTTCATCCGTAATTTGACGGTTGATCGCTGTTATATCTTTAAACTCTTTCGTATCAAAATTGAACCGTGCCAATTCATAAGGCTTGTTTATTTTGGAATATGAAACAATCGCAAATTTTTCATCGGGCGAAATTTGAAACGAGGCAATTACTTTATCCGGAATAAGCTTTTGAATTTTTAACGTATTCACATTTATTTTGAACAACGGCATGTAGCCACGTTCGAAAGCGGTAAAGTAAATAAATTTAGAATCTCCGCTCCATTCGAAATCGTTCACCCAATTATCGAATGCTTCCGTTAGAATTTTTCTTTCGCCACTTTTGCGATTGTAAATTGCCAAATTGAACATATCGGATTCGTAACCTTCTGTTGACTGAGTTTTGTATGCAATAAATTTTCCGTCGGTCGAAAACTTCGGATTACCGTCGTATCCTTTGTTTTCCGCCGTGATGTTTTTCAAATTTTCACCATTTAGCGAAACCGTCCAAACATCCGAATTTGTTGAGCTTTCCGGATCTTTCACACGTTTTGAATCGAATGCAACTTCCGAATAATCCGGTGAGAAAACGTAATGATCGCTTCCGCCGGCTGCAAACGTTGGTGAATTAAAATAGCCGGGAGTAAGATCGGTTAACGAAGAATCCTTTAAATTTAAAAGTAAAACGTGCGTGTATTGCCCATCGTTGTATTCCGTCCAATGCCTAATAAACAGACTATCTGCCAAATGAGCTTGAACCGGTCCGTGCAACATTCCATCGAGATTTTTTTTATAACACGCGTAATCCGTTCCGCACTCGGGAAATACTTTAGTCTGGAAAATAATTTTTGTGCCGGCTGCAGAAAGCTTGGGTGAAGAAATTCCGAATTCACAATCTGTTATTTGTGTTGCTTCTCCGCCATCGAGTGGAAGTTTGAACAATTGCGGTTTGCCGTTACGGGTCGATACGAAGTAAACCGATTTACCGTCTGCGCTCCAAACGGGATTGTAATCGAATGCTTCGTTCACGGTAAGCTGCTTTAAACCGCTGCCGTCCGAATTAACCAAATAAACATCCGTGTTGCTTTTGGCTTCCCGCAATTTATTTTTTGTAACGGTAAAAACCACTTCGTTGTCATCGGGCGAGATTTGCTGAGAGCCGACAAAAGAAGTTTTATATAAATCTTCAATTGTTACGGCGCGTTTTGTATTTTGGGCAAAAACGGGAATGGTAATTAAAAGGAAGAGGATTGTTAATCTTTTCATTATTTCTCCGACTATAGTATTTCCAAAAAATTCAAAAATTAAAATTACATTATTCCGAAGCAATTTGAAGTAATTTATTTACCGTTTTCCAATTCCTTGTAGTAGCTTTCAAAGCTAATTTCTTTTCGATGTAATTATTTGAAAAAATTGTTCTACCGAAACCCCCGGGAACATGCAAATATACTTCCATTCCAATTACTTTATAACTATCAATAGTTTCTTTGTCCGTAACTAAATTGTTTATAAGCTTCGCATCCGGTTTACGTTCCAAAAAAGTTACGTAAAGTCTTTTCACATCCACGCCTTCATTTTTAAGAAAAGGATTCTGCTTTGTTATTTTTGCAAGTTCATTTTTAGTTCGGATTAAAACTTTAACATCAAAACCATACTTTAGCTTGATTGAATCCGTGATTAGCTCTGCTATTTTATTTTTATTCTTTTCATCCGAATTAAATACTACATTTCCGCTTTGTATATAAGTTGAAACGTCGTCTAATCCTATTGATTCGTAAGGGGATTTTAAATCGTTCATCAAAATTCTCTTTTGACCGCTTACGTTTATTCCTCTTAAAAGTGAAATGTATTTTTTCATTTGTTCTCCGAAAGAATTTTACTTTGTTAGTAAATTAACCAAAATAAATAATTTATAATTGTATCTTTAATTTACAAAATGAATGTTATGCTAGTCTATGCAAAAAAATAGAATACATGGTTTAATGCTTTCAGCCGGGCTTTCCGGTAGAATGGGAAAATTCAAACCATTGTTGGAATACGACAATAAAAGTTTTGTGCAGAATATTACGGAAAAATTATCCGGAGTTTGTAACTATATGATTATTGTCACCGGTTTCAATTCCGAACTTATTAAAAATCATCTACAAAAAAACTTAAGCAAAGCCAATTTACAAAAAGTTAAATCCGTCTTGAACGAAAATTATAAATCGGGAATGTTCACCTCACTAAAAACTGGCATATTAAATTGCGAAGATGCCGATTGGATTTTATACCATTTCGTTGATCAGCCTACTCTGCCGCTTGAGTTTTACACTGATTTTACCGAACAAATAGAAGACAGTTACGATTGGATTCAACCGGTGCAAGGGAAAAAGAAAGGACATCCAATTTTATTAGGAAAAATAATGATAAAAAAAATTGTTGAAGCTCCTGATAATGCCAATTTAAGATTAATTTCTAAAGCAGGTATAAATAAAAAATTTTGGCAATGCAATTACAACGAAATCTTCGATGATATTGACAATATTGAGGATTACAAAAATTTAACTAAAATAAAATAGCACGCAGATTATTCATGATTTTTTATGATTTGCATAAATCATAGAACACTGAATACCCGGATAACACAGATTTTCACAGTTTATTAATAAATTAACAATGGTGTTTTTCTTAGAGAAGTCGGGTTGGCAGTTTGTTCCAGAATAAAGTGCGCCACATCCGCTCTTGATATTTTCCCGCCGTTAATTTCATCCAAGTTTGTCAAAACTTTGTATTTTCCTGTTAAATTTCCGTTCGTTAACATTCCAGGTCTCACGATAATCCAATTATCGTATTCGTTCATCAGCATTTGTTCCTGTCTGTCTTTATCTTCGTATATTGTTTTAAGCAGAAGCGGTTGAAAAATCTTATCATAGAAAAATCCGCCGTGACCTTTACTTTCCCCCGCTCCTATTCCCGTAACTACGATTATAAGCGGATGAATATTTTCATTCTTTATTGAATCTAATAAATGCTTAGTCCCGATGGAAAATAAAGTAACCGATTTTCTTGTCGGCATGGCACCTACACTAACAACAACAGCATCTGCATCTTTTAAGGATTTGGCGACAGAATTGAAATCAAGAAAATCACCTTTAACGATTTTTAGGTTAGCGCTTTTAAGTTCAATCTTTTCAGGATTCCGCGCAAGCACGGTAACATTATGTCCGTTTGCCAAAGCTTGCTTTATTACTTCCTTTCCAATTCCCTTTGTGCCGCCGATTATTGTTATATTCATGGAGACCTCCTAACTATTTTACTAAAGTTACAAAGTTTTTAAGTAATTATCAGCGGTTAAAAAAATTATGGGGTGAAATTAAAAATGTAGGGAACAACCATGGTTGTTCCCTACGGTGGATCATTTAAATTTAAAATTTTATAAATTCAACTATTCTGTTATTTGCTTTACCCTCCTGTGTTGCATTGCTATCAAGCGGTTTACTTTCACCGAAGCCGGTATATTTTAACCTGTTTGAAGAAATTCCCATTTCAATCAATTTATCCATTACAGTTTTTGTCCTTTTTTGAAAGATATATATTAAACCAAATAAGTGAAATAATTGTCAAACGTTTTTAATAACTTTTAATCTCTAATTTTTAAGAATGAGGAAACAGATGAAGAAGTTTAAATATTTGATCATTATAATTACAATTATCGGTGGTGCTTTTTTGCTCAGTTCAATTTTCAGCAAACAGAATAAAGCTGATCTGAGAAAAGGAGAACAGAAGAAGTTGATAAAGGAAAATACAGTATTTGTCAAAAATAAAACCCAATCTACCGAAATTTCTACCAGCGGCAGGATGAACGCTTTTAATAAAGTAGAAATTTTTGCGGAAGTAAGTGGAGTACTCGAGAATAATTCTATCAAATTTAAAGATGGTAATTGGTTTAAAAAAGGTGATGTAATGATCAGCATCAACCCTGATGTTTTTTATAACAATTTACTTGCCCAGAAAAGTAGTTTATTAAACCAGCTTACTCTTTTATTACCCGACTTAAAAATTGATTTCCCGGCAGACTTTCCCAAATGGGAAGCTTATTTGGAAAATTTTGATTTGCAAAAAACATTAAATCAACTTCCTAATCAGTTAAGTAAAAAAGAAACATTTTACATTTCTTCCCGAAATATTTTTAAGCTGTATTACGATATCAAAAGTATGGAAGCAACATATGATAAATACACAATTGAAGCTCCGTTCAACGGTTATGTAACTCAATCTAATATTAATCCTGGAACACTCGTAAGAAATGGTCAGAAATTAGGCGAGTTTATAAGTACAGCCTTATTCGAAATGGAAGCACCGATAAAACTTTCCGAACTAAATCTTGTCTCTATTGGGCAATCTGCTAATCTTTCCACTTACGATATGGATAAAGTATTAAAAGGTAAAATTGTTAGGATTAATAAAGCAATCGATTCTCAAAGCCAATCTGTAAAAATAATTATTCATTCAACTGATAAAAATATTTTAGATGGAATGTTTTTTAACGTAAGTATAAAAGCGCACTCAAATAGAAAGCTGGCAAAACTTCCAATTGGAGCTGTCCGAAATGATGATACGGTACTCATCAAAGAAAAAAAAGACGATAAAGTTGTTCAAGTAAAAGTAATAGAAAAAACCCCAACGTATGTTCTGGTTTCCGGACTTGAAGACAACACGGAAGTTATTATTAATGCCGCATCAAATTAAATTTTGCATTAGGAGAAAATTTTTAGAATGAAAAAAGTTATAGAATATTTTGTAAAGTATCCAGTATTCGGAAATTCACTTTTAGCATTAATAATTGTATTTGGTGTGTTTGCAATTTTCAATACGAAAACAACTTTCTTCCCCGATCAACCGGCAAGGTTCTTAACAATCACCGCTTCATATCCGGGTGCTTCTCCCGAAGAAATTGAAGAGGGAATCACGATTAAAATTGAAGACGCAATTAAAGGAATAACCGGAGTGTTACGTACAACTTCGGTTTCAAGAGAAAATTTTGCAAACATCTCCGTTGAGTTAGAAGACGGCGCCGATGCCAATGTGGTGCTTCAAGATGTACAAAGTGCGGTAAACAGCATTAGCTCATTTCCTGTAGGACTTGACATATTAAATGTTTTCAAGCAGGAACCGAGAGAGTTTGTAATCAACATTGCTGTCAATGGTGATTTGAGTTTGAGAGACTTAAAAAAATATGCTCGCCGTATTGAACGGGATCTTCTTGCTAAAGACGGAATTTCAAAAATAAAATTGTCCGGGTTTCCGTTAGAAGAAATTCAAGTTAGTTTTAGAGAACAAGATTTACGAGCATACAATCTTACTTTTAACGAAGTGGCAAGCGCGCTGCGAGCTCAAAACGTAAAAATTACAGGAGGTAAAATTAAAGGCCTGCGCGAAGAATTTTTGATTCGTGCAGACAATAAAAAATATTACGCCGATGAAATGCGCAATCAAGTTATTAAAACCACAAAAGACGGAGCTATTTTAAGATTAAAGGATATTGCAAATGTAAAAGAAAAATGGTCGGAGGATCCTAATAGAAGTTATTTTAACGGCAGACAAGCTGTGAGTGTTGAACTGCAAAAAACAAATGAAGAAGATTTATTTATAATAACAGATATTGTTAAAAAATATATTAATGAATTTAACAAAAAACATAATGATGTTCATTTAGATATAATCCGGGATGGTTCGAAGGTTATTAAAGATAGAATGAACATACTGGAATTCAACGGAATGATAGGAATGTTTTTGGTATTACTTTTTCTCGGGCTTTCACTTAACCCGCGTTTATCTTTTTGGGTTGCCCTTTCAATTCCCGTTTCCTTTCTCGGTATGTTTTTTCTCGGACAAATGTACGGATTAACAATCAATGTTATGTCTTTGCTGGCAATGATTTTGGTCGTAGGAATTTTGGTTGATGATGGAATAGTAGTTGCAGAAAATATTTATACACATTACGAACGTGGCGAAACCCCTATAAATTCTGCGGTTAACGGTACAATGGAAGTTTTACCTTCCGTATTTTCAGGTGTTGCTACAACAGTAATAATTTTTATGATCTTTTTCTTTCTTGGCGGAATCTTAGGAGACCGTGCAAAAGACCTTGGCTTTGTTGTAGGAACAACTCTTATTATATCGCTTCTAGAAACTATGATGATTCTTCCTGCTCACATTGCTCATTCCAAAGCGCTGCATCATAAAAATGGTCAAAAGGAAGGAATATTGGAAAAAGCGGAAAAATTTATTTTTCTTGTGAGAGATTATGTTTATAAACCTGCGCTAAATTTTAGCATTAAACATCCTTTTGTTATCATTTCAATTCCCATTGCAATGCTTATTTTAACAATTGGAGCCGTTAAGGGAAATGTAATTAAAACAACCTTTTTCCCGGCCTTGGAGTTTAACAGTGTTACTACTAATTTAGAAATGCCTGCCGGGACAAGCGTCCGAATAACCGATAGTATTTTAGTTGTAGTTGAAAATAAAGCATGGATCATAAATGATGAGTATGCTAAAAAATTTCCTAAAGCCAAACCATTAGTTACTAACGTAATTCGTTCAGTCGGACCCGGGACTCATCAAGGTTCCATAAGAATTAATTTAGCAGGAAGTGAAGAAAGGTTTTATGATAATTCAAAAATAAAATCAATTCTTAGGGATAAAATAGGAAAAGTAAAAAATGCCACCAAACTGCAAGTCGGTGGTGTAAGCTTTTTCGGAGCACCCGTTTCCATTGCGCTTCAAAGTAATAATTTGGATCAGTTAAGAAATGCAAAAGAAGACTTAAAAAACGAATTAAGGAAAATATCCAAATTAAAAGATGTTGTTGATAACGATCCGCCTGGACTAAAAGAAGTTCACCTGGAATTAAACGGTAATGCATACAATCTAGGTCTAACTACCGGTCAGGTAATGGAGCAAGTAAGAGGAGGATTTTTCGGAAAAGAAGTGCAAAGAATTTTACGCGGAATTGACGAAGTAAAAATTTGGGTTAGGTATTCGGAAAATGAAAGACGGACTATTGAACAACTTGAAGATATGAGAATCAGGTTAGCAGACGGCAGGCAATTCCCGCTAAGTGAAATTGCTAAAATTTGGATTGAGAGAGGAATACTTGCAATCAACCATATTGACGGACAACGGATTATTAAAGTGGAAGCCGATGTTGCTGACAAAGGTATATCTGTAACTAACGTTTTAAACAATATTAAAGCAAATATTTTGCCCGAACTAAAAGCAAAGTATCCCGATGTAACTTGGGGATTTGAAGGAGAAAGCCGAGATAGCGGTAAAACTTTCAAATCTATTGCTTATATAGGTCCTCCGTTTTTAATGCTTATGTTCATGATTATTGTACTAACGTTTAGATCGTTTTTTCAAGCTGCGGTGGTTTCCGTAATTATTCCTTTTTCGTTTATTGGAGTTTTGTGGGGACATTTCATTCAAGGTTATATATTCAGTTTGCTATCTACATTTGGAGCAATTGCATTAATCGGAATAGTGGTGAACGATTCCCTCGTTTTTGTAAGCGCGTTTAATCGTTATCTCCAGCATGGTCAAAAATTTGAAGAAGCATTAAGAAACGCAGGGGTAAACAGGTTCAGACCCGTTATCTTAACAACACTCACAACAGTTGCCGGATTGGGTCCTTTAGTATTCGAAACAAGTTACCAAGCTCAATTTCTTTCACCAATGGCAATTTCCGTTTCATACGGTTTGCTTGTCGGTACCGGACTTACTTTAACTCTTCTTCCCGCATTATTAAAAGTTGCAAACACAACAAAAGTTCGCTTTGCCAAACTAATGGGCAATAAAAATGTTACTCAAGAAGATGTTGAACCAGCAATTAAAGAACTTAAATCAATTGCCAAATATGAATAAAATTTATTGGAGTTATAAATGAAATTCTTCGGAAGATTCTTACTGATGTTGTTGTTCCCTCTTTATGTTATCAATGCACAACACGTACTTACGCTAAACGAAAGCATTAATATTGCATTAAAAGAAAATTTGAACCTTCGGATTGCAAACAATAACAATAAAATTGCCAAGAATAATGTAAATATTGGTAATGCTAATTTCCTTCCGCGTATCGATTTTTCGGCATCTTCAAACTATAACGATAATATGCTGAACTTAAACGGGAATAAATCATATTCTGCATTCACTAACAACAGTGTTGGATTAAGAGCAAGTTATACTTTATTTGACGGACTAAGTAATTACGCAACATTTAGTCGTTTAAAACTTTCCGGGAATTTGAGCAACTATGAAACAAGAGCCATAACTGAAAATATTGTTCTTCAAACAACCAAGCTATTTTATGATATCGCAAATCTTCAGGATCAAACAAAAACCGCAGAAGAATCGATTAAAATTTCCAGGGAACGTTTGGAACGACAAAAGAACAAATTGGAATTCGGACAAAGCGGAAATATTGATTATTTAAGTGCTGTTGTTGATTTTAACAGAGACAGTCTGGCTTACATAACAGTCCGTAATACTTTATTGCAGGCAAAGCAAAATTTTAACAAATTGCTTAACCGTAAAATTACCACGGAGTTTGATGTAAATAATAATGTTAAGTTTGAAGTCCTTCCCGATGAAAGGACGTTAAAAAGTATTGCTTTCGAGAATAACGCAGAATATAAATCGGTAATGGAAAGAATAAATCTTGCCAAAGAAGAAGTTAAAATTTCGCGAGCGGGATTTCTACCCTCTTTATCTTTGGAAAGCAGCTATGGTTATAATACATCAGCAAATGAGTTTAATGTAAATTTAAATAATCCCAATCGAAATTTTTTTGCCGGATTAAATCTAACTTACAATATTTTTAACGGATTCCGAAACAACATTCAACTTCAAAATAGCAAAATTCAATTGGAAAATTCGGAGCTTTCCGAAAAGAATGAAAAACTTGCATTAATTAATTCAATAGCAAACACATATCAACTATATGAAGTTAATAAAACCGCGCTGGATTTGGAACAAAGCAGTTTACAAACCGCACGGCTTAATTTTGAAAAGACACGGGATCTTTACAATCTGGGAAAAGTAACGCTTACTCAATTTAGAGTAGCTCAACTTAATTTGATTAATTCCAAAAATAAAATATCGGAATTAAAATATTCCATTAAGAAAAACGAAGCCGAGTTAAAACAATTAGCCGGAACAATATTGAATAAATTATCCGATTAATTCTTCTTCCATTCCGGAAATCTACCCGGTGTGTATGGCACTCCGTATTTTTGCATAATTGAATCAATATTTATAATACCATTATCAATTACTTTTAACGAATCCAATACTGCGCCGAATTTATCTGCTGCAACTTCATAAGATTTCTTAAACGTATTTGTTGCATCCTCTGTTGTACTCCACAATGCAGATGTAATCAATCGTACCCTTTGTTTTATAGACATCGGCACGGCTCCCTCGTATCTTCTGCGGAGATTATCCGCGTTAAGTTTTCTGTTCAACTCTTTTAGCCGTAGTTCAATGTCCAATATTTTCTTATAAGTTTCTTCAGGAATTCCGGCGGATTGAATTACTGCTTTTTTGAAATACGATATTTTCTTTACTAATTCTTTCCGGTATGCATCGGCACCGGTAACGGCAACCGTAAGCTTGGCAACTTTTTTGTTAAATTTATCCAATCGAATTCTGTCTTTCTCCGAAATATTTTGATCGTATAAAAGCTTACAGACAAAAGGTTGCGGCGGAACTAACTCGGTTAATTTTCCGTTTTCGAATTTACTTAAAGATACATTGTATTTCCCCGGAACTACTATATAGCCAAGATCAGGTTCATTCCACGGGACCGAATTATCGCGCTGTTTTAACGAAACCGGTGTAAATTTATTGTATCTAAAATCCCAAACGATTCTGTTAACTCCTTTTTTTGCTTCCGTCTTAATTTTTCTAACGGTATTCCCTTCTTCATCAGTAATTGTAAAAAGCAAATATGGTTCCGGTTCTTCCATTTCCTTTTTCAACTCATTATACGACGGATACTTAATATCTTCACCCTTTTTCTGTTTAGCTTTTTCAGCTTCCCTTCTTTTTTCTTTTATCGTTTTCAGTTTATCCTTTAGATAGAATGTAAATACCGCTCCGACTTTAGGATTAGGAGCGGAGAAAAAACTAGCGCCCATAAATCCGATGCCGCCGAAACCGAACGGAGTTGATTCAATAAACATTAATGCATCTTTAATCGGGAAAATATATGCTTCTTTATCAAGCGTTTCCTTCTTTAAATAACGCAGCGGAGTGTAGTCATCAAGAATGTAAATTCCTCTTCCGAAAGTTGCAAGAACCAGATCGTTGTTATCGCGCTGAATATCCAAATCCATTACCGCTGCAGCCGGTATTCCGTTTTTCAATTTAATCCATTCTTTACCGCCGTTGTTAGTAAAATATATTCCGAATTGAGTGCCTGCGAAAAGAAGATTACGCTCCACATCATCTTCGCCTACTGTATAAGTACTTCCTTTTTTAGGCAAGTTACCGTTTATTGAAAACCAAGTACGCCCGCCGTCAGTTGTTTTGTAAAGGAAAGGTTTATAATTTCCTCCTACAAAATTTTCACAAGCGGCATATGCAATCTGTTTATCAAAACGGGATGCTATAATTTGGTGTATTCTTGCATATTTGGGCAGACCCGGAACACTGATCGCTTTCTTCCATGTCTTTCCACCGTCTTTTGTGTAATGAATTAATCCATCGCCTGAACCGACGTACAAAATATTTTCGTCTAACGGAGATTCCGCAATAGTAGATATTTGCGCCATGCTGCCTTTGTGGGCAAGTTCATCTATGCTCCAGCTTCTGCCCATAAGTTTTTGCATTTCCTTGGGAACACCTCTCGTTAAATCGGGACTAACTTCTTTCCATGTACTTCCTTGATCATCCGTACGCAAAAGTTTATTAGCGCCGATGTACACTCTTTTATTATTATGTTGCGAAATTAAAAGCGGTGAACTCCAATCGAATCTATAAGCCGAATCTGCAAAACTGACGGGTTTAATATAAAGCTTCTCTCCTGTTTTTCTATCGAAACGCGCTAGACCGCCGTATTGTGATTGAGCATAAATAATATTAGGATTTTTCCAATCCACTTGGCTTTCAAATCCGTCGCCGCTCCATGTAAAAAACCAATCTTGATTTGTAATACCGCCCGAACTTATTGTTCTTGACGGTCCACCGAAACTGTTGTTGTCTTGCGAACCGGCGTAAACATAATAGAACGGTTTTGAATTACCGGCGGTTACTTTATAAATTTCCGCTATTGGAATATTATTTTTAAAATCCCAATTTTTACCTTGGTCGTATGTCTCGTACAATCCGCCGTCGCAGCCGGCGAGTAAATGTTTATTATTATCCGGATCAATCCATAAATAATGATTATCCACATGTTTATGATCCTCACCAAGGTTCTTCCAGGTTTTGCCGCCGTCTACTGTAACTTGCATGAAAACATCCATACTGTAAACTTTATTTACATCTTTTGTATCGCAAAATAATTTTTGAAAATAAAAAGGATAAGAAGAAATATAGCTGCTTTGCTTCGACCAACTTACGCCTCTGTCAACACTTTTGTAAACTCCCTTATCTTTTTTTGTAGCTTCAACAATTGCATATAGAACATCGGGATTAGCGGGAGAGATAGCCAAACCGATTCTGCCAACGGCTTTGGATGGCAAGCCGTATTTTATTTTCTGCCATGATTTTCCGGAGTCAAGACTTCTGTAAACTCCGCTTTCCGGTCCGCCGTAAACTCCCGTGTATAATTTTCTCATTCTTTGATGAGCAACTGCATAAAGAATATTTGAATATCTCGGATCCATGTGAATTTCGTAAACGCCGGTGTAATCGTTTATGTGAAGAATATTCTTCCACGTTTTTCCGCCATCAGTCGTTTTAAACACTCCGCGGTCTCCGCCTTTATTTCTAAGCGAACCGTAAGCAGCAGCGTAAACTATATTAGAATTTTCCGGGTCAACAATTATACCGCCGATATGAGCCGAAGAACTCAGACCCATATTTTTCCAGCTTTTGCTGCCGTCTTCCGATTTGTAAATTCCATCACCGTAAATAACATTATTCTGATTATCGTTTTCGCCCGTTCCAACCCAAACTATATTGGGATTGGAAGGATCGATTGATACCGAGCCAATGGAATAAGACTTTTCATGATCAAAAACAGGAGTGAAAGTAATTCCACTGTTCGTAGTTTTCCAAAGCGAACCGTGACCGGAAGCAACGTAATACTCGCTATGGTTATTGGGGTTTATGGCAATTGCTACAATTCTACCGCCGGTAATTGCCGGACCGATACTACGGAATTTTAATCCTGAGAGTGCAATGTTTTTAAGTGAATCGGAAGAAGATTTTTTGTCTTTTGCTATTGCGGGAAAAGTATTTGCTAAAAGTAAAATAACAAATAATGCTACTATTTTTTTCATGACGTGCCTTAAGATTTATAGTCAACAATTTTACGATTAAAAACATTTATATGTGAATTGAATTAAAACTCAAATTAGAAGTTTATGAATTATTTTGCAAGATAAAGTTAAGATATGTGAAAACTTAAAAGACAAATTTGGACATGGGAATGTAAATAAAAATGTAGGGGATGAAAATTTTCATCCCCTACAATATTTTGTTTAATTCGTATAAATAACTATGAACTCAGCTTTGCATTTAACGATACATCTGTACCGCAGGCAAGCAATCTTGAAATAGGGCATTTCTCTTTTGCAGCAGCGGCAAGTTCTTTAAATTTATCTTCGCTTACTCCGGGCACTTTAGCTTCGCAATCCAAAGTAATTGAAGTTACTTTCGGACCGTCATCTTGACCCAAAACCACAGTCGCTTTTGTGTCGATGTTAATATCGGAAAATCCTTCCTTGCCAAGTAATGCTGATAAAAACATCGAGTAACAACCTGCGTGTGCAGCGCCGATTAATTCTTCCGGATTTGTTTCCGGACCATCTTCAAATCTTGATTTATAATTATACGGTCCTTCATAACCGGTAAAACTCATTTTCCCGCTGCCCTCTTTCAGGGTTCCGTCCCATTTTGCTTTTGCATAACTTGTTGACATAAAAATTACTCCTTATAATTAGACTTAATTTATAAATTGATAACTTAAATATAACAAAATCATTTATTCATTAAGAACGGATCTCTGAAAAATTACTGAATTATTTATGATTAGCTGAGTAGAACTATGATT
>CBEVZC010000062.1:0-17159 GCA_965554225.1 uncultured bacterium
CTTTCTTTTGAAAAAAATCTAAAAACTGTTTTCTTATTTCTTTTGATGTCATAATAAAGTGATTTTTTATTTTATAATAATTTCTAAATATAATAAATGGTTTAAATTAAATTTGTGAAATAAAATCCGCATATTTTTTCCGGTAATGTAAAGGATGAAAATTTTGTTATTTAATTTCTTGGGATGATGAATGTGAAGTTAAATTATTTTTATCGTCTTTGGTTATTAAAATACTCACACCTAAAATTACAATTAAAACCGGCCATACATCAATAAATAGAAGTCCAATCCTATCGAGAAAAGTTGCCAGCCACCAAAGTCTATCCGAATGCGAAATGAATAGTCCAAACAAAATTAATATTACACTTACGCTTAACAATGTTTTTTTTGTTTTATCGTTTAAGAATAAAATTAGGAAAGCAGCTCCTAGAATTAGCAGCAATGATGTAGCTATAAATCCGGAATAAATTTTAATTACAAATATTTCGGGCAACATAAGTTCAATACCTATCAAAAATAGTAAAGTAGAAGTGAAGAGCAGAGCTTTATTTGAACTTCCGAAACTTAACGGGTAAGCAATTATTCCGTAGACCAAAAACATTAATGATAAAGTTAAGTTGGAAATTGTATTATTAAATAAAATGATATCTAAAAAATAAAATATACCTAAAGCAATTAATGCAATTGCCAAAATAATAAAAATCTTTTTCTCCAAAATAAGAAGCGTTCTCAAGTTTTAAAATTATTATTTAGTAAATTTACAAATTCTATTTGTGTAAAATTATTAGTCCGAAGACGAATTTATATAGAAATTATCGAATTTAAAAGACTATAAAAAATAAAACTAACATTTAATAAACACTAGGAGAATATATGTCGGTTAGTAAAGCATATCTAAAGCAGGTAAAAGGGTTAACTTTTGTAGGGAAAACAGATTCTAATCACTGGGTTACAATAGACGGCCCTGAAGATTTTTTTGGAAGCAATGCGGCCATACGCCCTAAGGAATTACTTCTCTTAAGTCTAGCCGGTTGTACGGCTAGTGATGTTGCAGCCATTTTACAGAAGAAAAGAGTAAAAGTAGATAATTTTGAAATGAATGTTACTGCGGAAATGACAGAAACCCATCCTAAAATTTATTCAAATATAGATTTGGAATTTGTTGTATATGGAAAAGATATAAAAGAAAAAGATGTTGAGAGAGCAATTCAGCTTTCGGAAGAAGTTTATTGCGGAGTTACCGCTATGTTAAAAAGCACAGTGAAAATTAGAACCTCATATCGAATTGTTGAAACTGGAGAATAAAAGGAAAATTATATGCCGTTTACTTATGCTGTAATTGGCTCCGGCAGACAAGGCGCTGCCGCTGCTTATGATTTTATAAAGTTTGGAAATGCCCGGAGAGTGCTGCTTGTTGACAGTAATGAAAAAAACGCAAAATCTGTTGCCCAAAAAATTAATAGTTTAACCGGTTCCGGGCTTTGTGATTATGTTGTTGTTGATGTTAATGATTACTCTTCTTTGGTAAAAACGTTGCGGGATGTAGATTCGTTTGTGAGTGCCGTACCATATAAGTATAATTATGGTTTAACAAGAGCGGCAATTGAAAGCGGCTCGAACATGACGGACCTCGGCGGAAACACATCTATTGTAAAGAAACAGCTTAAACTTAACGAACAAGCAAAAAATAAAGGCGTAAGTATTGTTCCCGATTGCGGTATGGATCCAGGATTGAATATTTCTTTAATCACATACATGCTGGAATTGTTTGATAAGGTTGAAGAAATTAAATCATACGGAGCCGGGTTGCCGCAGAATCCGGTTCCTCCATGGAATTATGAATTGTTTTTTAATTTGAACGGACTTACTAACGAGTATTATGGAAATGCAATTCTTATAAAAAACGGAAAAGTAACCGAGGTACCATGTTTTGACGGATTTGAAGAACTTACATTTCCCGAACCAATAGGTCAGTTGGAAGCTGCTGTTACAGCCGGAGGTCTTTCCACATTGCCTTGGTCTCTTGATGGCAAAGT
Organism: uncultured bacterium; assembly: GCA_965554225.1. Lineage (GTDB taxonomy): Bacteria > Bacteroidota > Ignavibacteria > Ignavibacteriales > Melioribacteraceae > BMS3ABIN04. Next base: position 2,037 of record CBEVZC010000062.1, read on the forward strand.
ACAAACTCTTACTAATAAAACTCTTAGATATCCGGGTCACTGGTCCCAGTTTAAGTCTTTTTCGCAATTGGGATTATTTGATGAAACTCCTATTGAATTAAAAGGATGCAAAATTGCACCAAGGGATTTTTATCATGCTTTAATTGGTCCGAAGATTTCACCCGGAAGTAAAAAGGATTTGGGAATAATCAGAATAGATGCTGCAGGTATAAAAAACGGTAAACCACATAAAGCTCAAATAGAGTTAGTTGATTATTATGATGAGGAAACCGGATTTACATCCATGCAGAGGCTAACAGGGTGGCACGCTTCGACTATTGCTATTCTTGCTGCCGAAGGAAAGATAACGAACGGCGCTCTTCCGGTTGATATGGCAGTTCCCGGATCGGTAATAATAAATGAATTTGGGAAAAGGGGAATAACTATTAATATTAAAAGTTGATAAATAATGAATAAATAGCTTAATCCATTTCTAAAAAGTGAGCCGGAATTTCTTTTCTACCGGCATAACCTTCATTCATTCTGTGGTAATATTTTATTTCTTCTTCATCACTGCGCCAGCAAAGAAAAACATCTTCGCCATTAATTATTGCGGGAAAATCAACTAAACCGATAGAGAAATTCCAATCTTTATAATAACAGCCAATTTCTTCAAGCTCATTGATAAAACCTCTTATTTCATCTGCCAATTGTTTTACTTCTCTATTCTCATTTGCTTCATCACCCAGTTCGTCAACAATTGTCCTAATTTGAAAACTGTTATTTAGAATATCCCTAATAATTTGTTTTACCAGCGGTAAAGTTCTTTGTGCTTCTTTCGGAGTGAAATATTTTATATCTACTAAACTCATTTTTGCTCTCTTTTTACTTATAAACAATACGAAATATCTCAATTATTAACAAGACAAATTTGCTTGCTGATTTTTTGTTGATGCACAAAAAGACAGCGGGGGAAATTAATAACTTGAAATTTAATATGCTTTTATTTAATTTAAATTTATATAACACTAATTGGAAACAACATGTCAAAAAATAGATATCCGAAAGAAGTTGAAACCGCTTTGGATTTGTGGGTTAAATTAGCCAGAAGTTATTCATCAATTTATAAATACGCAACCGATAATATTAGATCGCTTGGAATCACCCTTCCGCAACTTGCTGTTATAGAAGCCATTGGTCATTTAGGACCGCTTACGGTTGGCGCAATATGCGATAAAATGCTTGTAACCGGTGGTAATATGACTCTTGTTTTGGACAACCTGGAGAAGTTAAACTTAGTTAAACGCGTTCCAAGTAAAAACGACAGACGTGCAATTAATGTTGAACTTACATCAAAGGGGAACAAAGTATTCGAGAGAGACTTTAAAGATCATGCTTTTTTTATTACAGACTTAATGTCAGAGCTAACAGCAAAAGAGCAGAAAGAACTTGCAACTTTATTAAAAAAGCTAGGATTAGGCATTAGTAGCAGAACAGACTTATCCTAAAAATAAATTTCATAGTTTACCGAATTTTTAAATTTGATTTGAGGATTTTGCTGAACCTTGCCTGTGAAAACTTCTTATAATTCTTTTCCTAGTTTTGTTTTTCAGAAAACTTTATTTTATTATTCTAAATCTTTTTAATATCAAAGAGGTAAAAATGAACTTTAAAAAGTTAGCTTTTTCGTTATTATTTTTATTAATTGTAGTTGTTTTTAGCGGATGCAGCTCAAACAAAACTAAAAATACATTTTCTTTCTTACCTGAAAATCCCGTTCCGAAACAAGAAATTACCATTACTTATAATCCTTCTAACACAAATCTTAAAGACGCAAAGGATATTGAATTAATAGCATATTTTTACAGCAAGGATTTGGATAGAACGAAAGGTATAACGTTAAAAAAATCCGGCAATGTATGGAAAGGAAATATTACAACCGATGATACAACTCGAGGAATTGTTATTAAATTTGTAAGCGGAGATGAAACCGATAATAACAAACAATCCGGATATGTTATAAAAATGTATTCCAAGACTAAGAAGCTTGTTCCGGGAGCGAATGCAGGTCTTGCTTTGGTTAACTTGAAATATGGAGGAGCAATTGGTCTTGAAATAGATAAAAAAGAAGGCTACGATTTATTTGAGCAAGAATTTAAATTAAACCCAAATGTTAAAGACGAATACTTGGAAGCTTATTTTTATTCTGTTCCCAAAAGCCTTCGCGATAGTGTAGCAAAAGCTGAGCTGGATAACTTAGAAAAAAAAGTAAATCTATCGGAAAAAGATATGGAATTCCTTGCAAGTCTTTATGGTCGTCTGGGTAACAGACAAAAATATAATAAGTATAAAGAGCTTACTGTAAAGAAATATCCTAATTCCAAATTAGTTCAAAACGATGAATTTACAGCTTTCCGAATGGAGAAAAACTTAAAAGCAAAAACTGCCAAACTAAATGATTTCATAAATAAATATCCGCAAAGTAAGTTAACTACCAACATGTTTTACATTCTTATAAATGATCTTTCAAAGAAGAAAGAATACACAGAAGCTAAAAATTTAATAGAAAGCCATCCCAAATATGCGGATGCTGAAATGTACAATTCCGTTGCGTGGTCAATGTATACAAGCGGAGATATTTCGCCCTTGGCAACAAACCTTGCTGAAAAAAGCGTTGAACTTGCAAGGAATGAAGTAAAAAATCCTAAAGGTAAAAGACCGGTTTACCTTACCGCTAAACAGTGGAAAGAAGCAAGGGAAAATTCATTAGGTTATGTTTTGGATACTTACGGAAGTTTACTAAGAAAATCCGGTAAAAATGAAAAAGCGCTTTCCGCTTGCAAAGAGGCTGTAGCTCTTACAAAAGAGAAACAAAGCGACATAAATGAAAATTATATTGAGTGCCTTTTAAGTTCCGGTTATAAAGAGAAAGCGAAAAAATCTTTGGAGAAGTTTGTAAGTTCCGGAAACTATAATAAAAAGATGAAAGATGAATTAAAAAGTTTGTTCGTTGAATTAGGCGGGAGCAAGAAAGAACTGACAAGTTATATGCAGAAGATTGAGGGTGCTGCAAAATCGAAACTTGTTGAAAAAGTTAAAAAAGAATTAATTGAATTCCCGGCGCCCAAATTTACTCTTTCGGATTTGGAAGGGAAGAGTGTTTCGTTAGGTGATTTTAAAGGGAAAACTGTTATACTTGATTTTTGGGCTACCTGGTGCGGGCCGTGTAAAAAATCTTTTCCGGCAATGAAGATGGCAGTAGAAAAGTTTAAAGATAATCCTAACGTGATATTTTTATTTGTAAATACATGGGAACGGGTAAATGATAAAAAGAAGAATGCTGCGGATTTTGTTGAAAAGAATAATTACCCTTTTGAGGTTTTACTCGACAAAGAAAATAAAGTCGTTGCCGACTATAATGTACCCGGTATTCCTACGAAATTCATAATTGATAAAAACGGCAATATTAGATTTAAAAGTGTTGGGTTCAGTGGAAAAGACGATGAGTTAGTTGAAGAACTTAGTACGGTGATAGCTTTGGTTAAATAAAATTTTGATTTTATATTTTGTTCACTGATGTTAGCATAAAAAAATTTATAAAACCCAAAATAATACTTGTTTATCTCTTGTAAAAAGATAGATTTACAGTGTGAAATTTTATAATATTTTACAATTTTAATGGATTGGGCAATTTAGACAAAGGAGTAATTATGGCTGTTATAAGACCTTTCAAAGCGGTTAGACCGGAACCCCGTGTAGCACATTTGGTAGCAAGTGTACCGTACGATGTAGTTAATAGAAAAGAGGCTGCGGAATTGGCAAAGGACAACCCTATAAATTTTTTAAGAGTAACCAGATCGGAAATTGAATTAGATAAAAATATTGATGCTTACGATAAAAGAGTATATGAAAAAGCCAAAGAAAATTTTGAACGAATTAAAAAAGAAGCGCCGTTAATTCAAGATGAAGAACCCCGCTTTTATTTTTACAGATTAATTTGGGGAGACCAGACACAAGTCGGTATTGCCGCAACGTTTTCGGTAGACGATTACAATAAAGATGTAATAATGAAGCATGAGAAAACGAGAAAAGTAAAAGAAGACGATAGAACAAATCATATTGTAACAACTGCAGCACAGACAGGTGCGGTATTTTTAACGTATAAAGGGATTGATGCTGTAAATGAAATAGTAAATACAGTTATGGATAAAATTGATCCCGTTTATGATTTTACTTCAAACGATTCAATCCGGCATACGGTTTGGGTCGTTCCGGATGAGTATAATGAAACAATTCAAAGTGAAATTGGAAAAGCTGAAAAGCTTTACATTGCCGACGGGCACCACAGGGCGGCAAGTGCAGCACGTGCTCAACATGTTAAGAAAGAATCAAACCCAAACCATACGGGAGAGGAAGAATACAATTTTTTCTTAGCGGTTTTATTTCCCGCTGAACAACTAAAGATTTTACCTTACAACAGAGTTGTGCATGACTTAAATGGTAACGATGAAATAACTTTTATGGAGAAAGTAAAAAACAATTTTACGGTCGAAGAGAGTAGCTCTCCGGTACCTTCCGGGAATAGAGAAATAAAAATGTACTTAAATAATAGGTGGTTTTCTCTTAAGCCAAATGAAAATGTTAAAAGCGGAAATACAATCGGGGAAAACCTTGATGTGGGAATTCTTCAAAACTATTTGCTTAATCCTATATTGGGAATTGAAGACCCTCGAACGAGTGATAGAATTGATTTTATCGGAGGGATAAGAGGAACGGAGGAATTAGAAAAGCTGGTTAATAGCGGCAAAGCGGTTGTTGCATTTTCAATGTACCCTGTTTCCGTTGATGATTTAATAAATGTTTCAAATGCCGGCGAAACCATGCCGCCAAAGTCAACTTGGTTTGAACCCAAATTGCGGGACGGATTGGTTGTGCATGTTATTTAGATAATATTATTGATCTCGAACCGGTATGGTAAAAAGAATCTGTCATTCCGGCTGAAACAGCTTGTCAGCCTTGTCTTTGTCGGGAAGCGAAATGACGGTTTATCCCTTTGGGGAGTTTCACATACAATTAATATAAGACTTGAATTGAGAGAAATAAAAAGTTAATTATTAGAAAATACTGATAAATAATATAAGGAAGTCAAAAAATGAAACAGCGAGTTTATAATTTTAATGCAGGTCCGGCTGTATTGCCCGAAGAAGTTTTAAAAGAAGCTCAGGAAAATTTATATTCCTATCCCGGAGCCGGAATGTCCGTAATGGAAATGAGTCACAGATCAAAAGAGTATAATGATATTTTTGTAGGAGCTCAAAATGATTTGCGTAAATTATTGAACATTGGCGATAATTACAGTGTTTTATTTTTACAAGGCGGGGCAACATTACAATTCTCAATGGTTCCATTAAATCTTATGCCTCCGAATAACAAAGCGGATTATATCAATACAGGTGCGTGGTCTAAAAAAGCAATTAAAGAAGCAAAACGTGTTGGAGAAGTAAACGTTGCCGCTTCATCCGAAGATACTAATTTTAATAGGATTCCTAAACAAGATGAGTTAAATTTAACGGCTGATGCATCTTATGTGCATTTTACTTCCAATAATACGATTATGGGAACAGAATTTAAAACGGAACCTGAAGTTGGAAATATTCCTTTGGTTTGCGATACATCGTCCGACATGCTTCACAAAAAAATTGATGTAAACAAATATGCATTGATCTATGCCGGTGCACAAAAAAACATGGGTCCCGCAGGCGCTACTTTGGTAATCGTTAGAAACGATATGCTGGAAAGGTCAACTGATGATTTACATACATACTTGAATTATAAAATTCATCAGAGTAAAAATTCCCTTTACAATACACCGCCGGCATTTACGGTTTATGTAATAGGACTTGTATATAAATGGCTGTTAAATATGGGCGGACTTGAAGTTATGTATAAAAGAAACATTGAAAAAGCTGATCTTCTTTATAATTTTATTGATGAGAGTGACGGATATTATAAGGGCCATGCTGCAAAGGAAGACCGTTCGCTTATGAATGTAACTTTCAGAATGCCGAACGAAGATTTGGAAAAGAAATTTGTTGCAGAAGCTTTAGAAAAAGGATTTGTGGGATTAAAAGGACATAGATCAGTCGGTGGATTGAGAGCATCAATTTATAATGCATTTCCCAAAGCCGGAGTTGAGGCATTAGTAGAATTTATGAAAGATTTCAAAGCTAATAACTAAACTTAATGCCCTCATGTGCTATAAACTTTGAGGGCTTTTTAAATGGAAAAATTGAGAACTATATTTTTAATAGCAATTGTGGGATTGCTGTTTTATTCTTGTTCATCTTCTGAGGATTCGAAACTTGAACTGTTTACTCCGGAAGCTTTTGCTTATGACGTAGGGGGAAGCTGGGAGCTTCATGTAACAACAATTGCAAAGGGTTTTGAACAAAAAAAATCCATTGCAAAATATGAAGCTAAACTAAATTATTCGCTTGATCTTATTACGCCTAGAAAGGATACGGTTAAATCACTAGTATCCGGCGTGGAAGAACGTTCGGAAGCCGAGCCTTTGGAAGATATAGAGCTTGAAGCACAAACGGATTTGGATTCTACGTTTTCTGATGGTAACTACATAGTTATAATAAAAGTAAAAGATGAATTATCGAATCAAAGTGCAAGAATAACGAAGAAGTTTAATTTATCTAATAAGTAGTTCAAGCACATTCCGCTAAAGCGGAACTTTGTATCTCCGTGCTTCGTACTCCCAATCCAAAGTAAATGTGCTTGAACGAAGGCGCTAAACCAAATTGTTTATGAAATCTAAAATAAACCGCTTTAGCGGGGCATCGAGCCAAAACGTGGTTGAACATTTGCTAAACACAATTTGGCTCCACCTTTGCGGGATCTTAGTCTTTTTGAGTAAACTCAAAAATCCCCCGCCCTTAATGTGGAACTCCGTTTAGCACCTTCGTTGTGGGTAATATCAATTTGAAAATTCATAAAATAAAAACCAATCGTTTTTCCCATGCTGATCTATTTAAAATATTCTGGATATGTAATTTCAAATCAATTAATTAGTATATTGGCATTAAATCTAAAATATGATTTGCTTATTGATAATTTAGTATAATAAAAAATTAATATGAAACAGATCTCTTTACAATTCTTAATAATTATTCTCTCAAGCCTTTTAACCATATGTGGTCAGTCTGTATATAATCAGATGCCTAAGGACCAAGAAGCGCAATACTTCACTTCAGAAACCTTTAACATAAAGGCTGACGACGGAAAGACCGATGTATCAGAAGCACTTCAACTTGCGATAAATAAACTTAAAAAGGAAAAGAATTTTGGGGTTCTTTTCATCCCAGATGGGAAGTATCTCATTAGTAAAACAATTTATATTCCTAAAGCAATTCGCATTATAGGATACGGAAAAAATCGTCCTGAATTTATCCTGGGAAAAAACACGACTGGTTTTCGTGAAGAAAATAATTATATGTTTTGGTTTACCAACAATTTAGTTGAAAATGGTCAACTGCCGAAAGATGCTAGTGCTGGCACATTTTATAGTGCCATTACAAATATTGATTTCCGAATTGGAGAAGGCAATACAAAAGCCATTGCGCTTCGCACCCATTTTGCTCAAAATAGTTTTGTGAGCCATTGCAACTTTTATATAGGTGATGGGTATGCTGGAATTTACGATTTAGGAAATGAAATTGAAGATCTTAAATTTTATGGAGGTGAATATGGGATTTCTACATCCAGAACATCGCCGGGATGGCCCTTAATGATGATCGATCTTTATTTTGAAAGCCAGCGAAAAGCAGCCATTATAAGCCGAAATACTGGAATGGCCATTGTTTCCATGCATGTGAAGGATGCACCGGTAGCTGTTGAACTACAGCAAGGGGTATCAGACAGATTATTCATGGAAAACTGTCTTTTTGAGAACGTGAATAAAGGCGTAGTAGTTGGCGTTGAAAAGGAAGCTGACAGCCAAATAAATTTAGTTAATGTTACCTGCAATAATGTAGATGTGCCGGTGCATTTCTCTCCTAGTGGAAAAAACATTACGGGAAAAGGAAATAAATATCTTATCAACAACTTTGTATATGGTTTGGTGATGGATGATATGATGGATGATTCCAAGTATAAAACGGTCACCGATATAACCACCGTTGATGTGGTGCCCCAAAAGTTGGACAGGGTTATACCGGATCTGCCTCCCGTGGACACCTGGGTAAATGTCAAAGATTTTGGAGCTTTGGGTGATGGCAAAACAGATGACACCCAGGCCATCAAAGAAGCTATTGCCAAGCATAACGTCATTTATCTGCCAGTTGGTTGGTATCGAGTCACTGAAACAATCAAACTAAATAAAGGATCTATTTTAATTGGTTTGCACCCATACGCCACACAGTTAATAATCGATGAAAGTGAGGCTAATTTTAGCGGGTTTGGATCACCAGTCCCTGTGTTGGAATCATCAGAAGGAGGGAATAATATAATTAACGGAATTGGTATTAATACAGGTGCCTACAACTACCGTGCTGTTGGACTAAAGTGGATGGCAAATCAGAGCTCCATGATCAATGATGTGAAGTTTGTAGGGGGTCATGGCCGCATGGCAAAACCAGGAGAACCATTTCATAGAAGCATTCGAGACCAAAAGATCAGCAGTCCTTCAGAGCCTGTTTTTACCCGTGGAATGGATCAGGCCTGGGACAATCAGTACTGGAGTCTCTGGGTTACCAATAATGGTGGTGGAATACTCAAGGATATTTGGAGTGCTAACACATATGCAAGCGCAGGATTATACATCAGCAACACCTACACCCCAGGAAAAGTGTATGCCATGTCATTAGAACACCATGTGCGACAAGAAGCTCGTATGAACAATGTAGCTAAATGGAATTTCTATGCTTTTCAATTCGAGGAAGAAGGCAGAGAAGGGAAAAAAGCCCAAACCCTAGATATAAATAATTCTCATGACCTCATGTTTGCCAATTTCTGGATGTACCGGACAATTCGTGTGAACGCGTTACGGCCTTGGGGCGTGAAAGTATCCAACAGCTACAATATTGATTTTCGAAATATGCGCAGCTGGACGCAGATTTTGCAATTACCGGAACGAACTATTTTCGATATGGACAAAAACTTGATTGTATATCCGGGAGATTTTGCCAGAGCAACAATAACTGGAAAGGAAAAATCCAGCAAAAATGGATGTTCCAATAATATTGCAGAGAAATTAGGCTTTGGCTATGAATTCGCAACAGGTACAGTTTCTGATAGTAAAGGAAATGTTTACTTCTGCGAAAACCAACAGAAGCGTGTATACAAATGGTCAGCTGAAACCAACACAATATCAATCTATGCAGACTACCCTTTTAAGCCTCTTTCGCTCGCTGTTGACACCCAAGATAATTTAATTGTTATCTGCCGTTACGATCCACAACCAGGCTTTGAGGGTGATGAACAAGCAAAAACAATCGAAACACTGCCAGACAATAATCCCTATTATAGTGGTTGGGGGAATGGAGGCTGGGCATGTTTGGCTTATGCCATAAATCCAAATAATGTGGATGACATGCAGGAGTTAAAGCTTAAGAAAACGAATGAGGTGAAAAATGTAGAACGAGTAATTCACCCTACACACCGATGGAGGGAAAATTTTGAGGAAGTAGCAACAAGTATCCCTGAAACAAGCTTTCTAGCGCCTGACGGTGTTACAATTATTCCCAATACTTTTGATCTCGCGCGCTCAGTGCAGCTTATGGCAGTTACCCCGAACCAAACCAATCCTGTTTATGTGACCCATGAAGACCACAAAATTACCTACCGCTTTGATGTAGACGAGAATGGAATGCTTTCAAATATGAGTGAATTTGTAAAACGCGGTGAGTACAGCAATGTAGTTGACAGTTCGGGTAATTTGTATTTAGCCGAAGGGCAAATACTTATTTTAAATAATAATGGAAGTGAAATTAAGCGGATCAGCCTGGATGAACGCATACAATCAATGACATGGGGAGGTAAAGATAAAAATGAGCTATTTGTAACTACAAGCACCGCATTTTACAAGGTTAAATTGTAATATGCATCTTGGCAATTGAGGATATTTTCCGATAAATTTTTTTAAATAATAAACTACCCAAAACAAAGTATATAAGCCATTAAAACGGCTCATATACAAGACCGTTGAGCGTCATTAAACAAAAGGAGAATAAATTGAAAAACATTAAAAAAGTTTTAGTCTTATTGATTACAATTTATTTATTGGGTTGTAATTCTACTGTAGCAAAAAGCAGTTCGGTTAAAATCAGTAAAAGTCAATTACAGAAATATGAAAATATTTTTAACGATTTAAAAGAATATTTAACAAAAGAAAATGGAAAACTCTGGAACCATCAACTCTATGGACCTATTCTTTTAGTAAATCAGGAAAATAGAATAATTATTGCAAATGAAAAAGATGAAAAAGGAATTTTGTCAAAACAAGGTCAGCTTTACATTGGAATTTTACCAGACAAAATTAACATTTCAAACACTTCGCTGAATTGGAATGGAAAAAGATGGACAATGGTTATGTTGCCCTTGCCGGAAGATTATAACGAAAGATTAAATTTATTGATACACGAACTGTTCCACAGAATTCAACCCAAAGTGGGATTTGCTCATTTACCCCGAACAAATTGCAATCATTTGGATAAACTTTACGGCAGAATTTATCTGAAACTGGAATTGGAAGCGCTTAAAAAAGCATTAGCAAGCAAGGATGAAATGATTCAAAGAGAGCATATTAAAAATGCCTTACTTTTTAGATTATACAGACAGCAATTATTTCCCGAAGCAAAAGAAAACGAAAATTCATTGGAGCTTAATGAAGGTCTGGCAGAATATACAGGAACAATATTAAGCGGTAGAAATGACAAAGATTTAAGAGAACATTATTCCCAAGCTATAGATGTTTTATTTACAAACCCGACTTTTGTCAGGTCATTTGCTTACCGCACCATTCCTGTTTACGGGTATTTTATGAAGCAAAAAGATGAAAACTGGAATAAAAAAATTGACGAAAACAGTAATCTCACAGATTTTATTAAAGCCTTTTATAACATATCACTTCCTGATAATTTAAAGGATGTTATCACTCAAGTTCAAAATGAATATAATTATGATAGCATAGCAAAAGAGGAAACGGAAAGGGCACAAAAGCAAAAGGAACTCATCGCAAAACTTGATGACAAATTTCAAAATAATCCCATATTCGCAATCCCCTTTCAAAAAAATATGAGTATTAATTTTAATCCGGGCAACCTGATTCCCTACAAAAATTTGGGTACGGTTTATCCTAATTTAAGAGTTACTGACGATTGGGGAATTTTATCAGTTAAAAAAGGAGCATTGCTGGATAAAAATTGGAAAGCGGTCATTGTTTCTAAACCCACAAAAATTACTGATAAAATAATTGAAGGAGATGGTTGGCAACTAAAATTGAACAAAAGTTGGAAATTAATTAAAATCGGAAATAATTATACATTGAAAAAGAAATAACGAATGCCCAACAATGTATAAAAATAATAGCCGAGATAGCAGTAAAATCAAGGGCTTTAGTCCGCTTCAACTTTCTTGTAACTTGACAGGAAAGTGCCACGCAATCGGCTACTATTCGTATACTCACCGTTGTGCATAATTAAAGAAAACCAAAAAGTATAAAAGATTCGAAAATCCGTATAGGGATTTATAACACGTTCACTCTTAACTTTGTTTTATTCTTTTAAACAATAAAAAAGAGGTGATAATGAATACAAATAAATTCGGTAAAAAAGGGTGGACACCTGATAGAATTGGGAATTTAAAAGGCAAAACATACATCATAACAGGTACTACAAGCGGTACAGGATTTGAAGCAGCGAAAATATTGCTGTCGAAGAGAGCAAAAGTGGTGATGTTGAACCGTAATCCAAAAAAATCCGAGGACACCATTGCCGCTTTAAAGCAAGAACTGGGCAATAACATAGATGTAAGTAATATAATTATGGATTTGGCTTCACTAGCTTCTGTAAGAAAAGCTGCAGAAAAAGTTCTTAAAACTGTTCCTCAAATTGATGCGTTGATGTGTAACGCTGCCATTGCTCAAGTACCAAAACAAACATTTACTGTTGATGGCTTTGAAAGTCAGATGGGTGTAAACCACTATGGTAACTTTTTACTACAAGGACTACTTTACCCACGAATCGAAGCATCCAAAGGACGTATCGTTACTGTAGGAAGTATGGGTTATAATTTAGGTATTAAAACAATACAGTTTGATGATATGAATTGGGATAAAAACTACAGTCCTAATGGTGTTTACAGCCAAAGCAAATTAGCACAAATTATGTGTGTTTATGAATTACAAGAAAGATTAAAAAATGCCGGCAAAACAGATGTAAAAGTGTACGCTTGCCATCCAGGCGCTTCCCGAACATCACTGATTAAAACCAGCGGCAGTTTAATGACTCGCTTCGTTTGGAAATTGATGACATTGTCTCCGATAGTACAATCAGCTGAAAAAGGTGCTTATCCGCAATTAATGTGTGCAACAGAACCAAAACTTGACCAAAAAGGATTTTATGGTCCTACAGGTAGAAATAACTGGACTGGTCCAGTTGGTGAACATAAATTAGAGCCACACGCTAAAGATAAAGCAGTAGCTAAAAGACTGTGGGAAGTTTCAGAAAAAGAAACTGGTATAAAATGGAATATCTAAATGTGCAACATTTTAAAACATTATCATCCTATTTAGATTATTTGGGACTGCCTAGACCAGAGCATCCAATGCTGAGCGTGTTCAACTCAAAAGGCGACAGTTATCTGCCTTGTCCAAGAGAAAGTTCGCCTCCAATTACCAATGATTGCTATTCCATTAGTTTTAAAAAATATGTAAAGGGAAATTTAAACTACGGACGAACAAAATATGATTTCACGAATGGAGCTTTAATTTTCATTTCCCCAAGACAAGTCTTACAGTGGGATAACAGCATAGTATTTGAGCAAAAAGGATTTTCAATCAACTTTCATGAAGATTTTTTGAAAGGAACAGAATTAGCACATCAAATAAAAAAGTATGGTTTCTTTTCGTATTCGGTAAATGAGGCGTTACACCTTTCACCCAAAGAAGAAAAACAAATAGAATCAATTGTAGAAAATATTGAAATTGAGTATCAAAATAACCAAGATGTCTTTAGCAAAGAAATCATAATATCTCAATTAGACACGTTATTAAAATATGCCAATCGATTTTATGAAAGGCAGTTTTTAAATAGGAAAGAAATATCGAATGATTTATTAGAACAATTTAATCAGCATTTAACTGAATATTTTGAATCAGGACAATTGCAAGAAAAAGGCATTCCAAATATAGAACAAATAGCAAATGATTTGTCGGTTTCACAACGTTACTTAAGTGATACTCTAAAAAAAGAAACAGGTAAAACTACAACCGAACATTTACACTTGCATTTAATTGATGAAGCAAAGAATATTTTATTGCAACCCAATAAGAGTATTTCGGAAGTGGCTTATGAATTAGGGTTTGAATATCCACCCTATTTTTCGAGATTATTCAAAAAGAAAGAAGGTATAAGTCCAACCGAGTATAGAGAAAAATATAAATTGAATTAAACAATGGAATTATTAAAATTAGCCACAGAATGGGCGAAAGCCGAAGTCTTCTCAACACGTTTCTTCATCTTCTTTGCAATTTTATTTTTAATCGCAAGCATTGGATTTTGGCAGTTGGGAAAAACGGATTTAGCAAAGGCTTACATCCTTCCAACCTTGGTAGAAGGTTTATTACTTATGACAATAGGACTTGGTTTATTTTACACCAACAAATCAAGAGTTACCCAATTTGAAAAAACATTTAACACTGATACATCTTCCTTTTTTCAGTCCGAAATTGAGCGTTCAGAAAGCTCACTAAAGGAATACGCCGTTGTATTCAAAGTAATTCCAATTCTTATTATCGTAGCAGCATTACTAATTCTATTCATTAATACACCAACTTGGAGAGCAATTAGCATTACAACAATTGCAATGCTGATAGTTATCTTATTAGTTGACGGAACTGCGCACGCAAGAATTGAAGCCTACCATAAAGAATTAAAAATGGTACATCTGAAAAATGAAATCGAAAAATAACTACACACAATAGCGTATATAAAAAATAGCGGTTTAAGTGTTTAAACCAAAATGGATTTTATAAATTTAAGGTCAGTACTAATCCGAAAAGTGAATGAGTAAAATCCGCTACTTTTCATATTCGAGTTCGTTGAGAGTAAGGATATATATAAAATTTTTGATGAAGTAAAAAAACACAAGAGAAGTCGGTGAGATAGATAATCTTGCAGGGAAAAGTGAAACAAAGTTTTCCGTAATTTTTAGTAACACATCAAAAAAAATTTTTCCATAGAGGCATTAAGGGATATTAAGATTTAAGAAAGTAATTTAATAAATCCCTTTAGAAAAAAATATTTGGCTTATTTAAGTAGGGGTGCCAGATTATCTATTAATCTAGCACTCCCTAACCGTTAAATCATTTTTATTCTTCTAAATGTTTATGCTTACCTGATTCTTTTTCCATCATTTTATGTTTACCTTGATGCTTTCCTTTATTCATCATTTCCAAGGGATTTATATCACTGTTCCATATATCTGCTTTCAATTTTAAAGAACCGTCATTTTGTTTTTCAAATACATTTAAGTATTTACCTACATCTTTCCATGGCTTATCCATCCCCTTCATTTCAACGGTTAAAGCATATTTGCCAATTTCCAAAACTAAATTTCCGGATGGAATTACATCAGTAGTTGTTAGGGAAAAATCTGTTACTTTGTTTGGATTTGATTTATCTTTTTCCATCATTTCAGCCATTGCTTTTTTCCCTTTTATCATTTTGTGATAGCTAGGAAGAGAAATAATATCATCCGTGTAAAGACTTAACATTGCGGCATTGTCTTTTGCCATCATTGCAGAAACGAATTGATCATTTGTTTTTTTTATCAATTGTTTTAATCCGGAATTATCGTTTTGCGAGAATATTGTAGTGGAAAAAGCAAACAAAAAAGTCGGCAAGATTAGTTTAATTA
>CBEVZC010000063.1:0-16975 GCA_965554225.1 uncultured bacterium
AAAGTGAAGACTATGAGGAGCTGCGCGTAGCACTGGAAAAATTAAAGCTGAATGTACTTATCATAATAATGAATTGGAAGGGATTTCCAAACATTATTATGAAGATGGAAAGTTAAGGGCAAAAGAGAATTATAAAAAGGGAAAACTTTACGGAATTTCTAAGTATTATTATAAAAATGGCAGCGTAGAATTTGAGAAATATTTTAAAAATGGAAATATAATTTATAGTAATTATTATGACAATGATGGTAATCTGAAAAATAAAAATTAAAAAAAAAAGATAAAATCTCCTTTGGAATTTAACAAATATTTTTTATTTTCGTGCTGTTATTTTAGAATTAGTACAAAGATCCTAATTTTTATTAACAAAATATTTCAAACATAATCCTTTAGTATTATTACATACAATTCCATATATATTATTGATGCTTATTCGTTTGGGAATTAGCGTAGGAAATAAATGAAAAAAACCATACTTGATTATACCCTTAAGATTCGTTTGCCCATTACTTTATTTGTTGCTGCACTTGCTTTTGTTATTACGTTTTATGTTTCCAGAGCTGAACGAGACGGTGTTGGTTATGCTCCTGAGCAGCCGATAAAATTTTCTCATAAACTGCATGCCGGTACAATGGATATCGATTGTCAGTATTGCCACACGGGAGTTACAAAAGGTAGGCATGCTCTTGTCCCTTCCGTTAATATTTGTATGAATTGTCATTCTGTTGCTCGTAAAGATAAACCTGAAATAATTAAACTTAGAAATTATTATAAAAGCGGTAAGGCCTTACCTTGGAAAAGGGTACATCGCGTTCCCGAGTATGCTTATTTTAATCATAGTGTTCATGTTAATTATGGTATTAAATGCGAAAGCTGTCATGGAGATGTTAGAAAGACAGAAAGAATTGAGCAGGTTAAAAGTTTTACTATGACCGGATGCTTAAATTGTCATAGACATCCGGAGGAACAAATATCATACATAAAAGATGTTAAGAAAGGTCCAGAGAATTGCTGGACTTGCCATAGATAACGAGGTTAGTATGAAAAAGAAACGAACAATAGATAGGAAAAAGTTTTTTGGAAATATCGGTAAGGGGTTCCTGCTGATTGCAGTTGTAAAGTATTTCCCATTTAAGGTTTTTAAAAATATTAATAGAAATTCAGCTAAAGTCAAAGTAACAATTCATCCATCGGCAATAAAGCGAAATAAGTAAGGTAGAAAATGCCAGAATCACAAGAAAAATCTAATAATAAATTTTGGAAAGGCTTAAAGGATTATTACAATGATCCTGAAATATTAAAAGCCAAAGTAAATGAATTTAATGATGGAGTGACTGATGATTTTGATACTGATCAATTGTCGGGAATATCCAGACGTAAATTTTTAGCTTTATTGACCGCTTCTGCTGCATTTACTGCAACCGCTTGTACGGATTATAGAGATAAAGGAGAGATCGTTCCTTATACAAAAAGACCGGAAGAGATTCTTCCGGGCAAAGCTAATTATTATGCATCAACATGTAAGGGCTGTTCTTTGGAGTGCGGAATTTTAATAAAGACTCGCGAGGGCAGGCCTATAAAAATTGATGGTAATCCTGAACATCCAATAAATAAAGGGAAAATTTGCTCAATAGGTCAAGCCTCCATTCTTAACCTTTACGATCCTGAGCGATTAACATTTCCGACTAAAAATAAAATTAAAATTCCTTGGTCTAAAGTTGATAAAGAAATATTAGAAGTGTTGAAGAATGCGACTGAAAATAATAAAAAAATTGCAGTTGTTTCCAATAAAATAAATTCTCCTACTTCGCTTAAAGTTTTAGAAAAATTTAAAGAAAAATATCCAACAAGTAAATTTTATTTCTACGAACTTTTTAGTGATAATACTAAGCGGGATGCTTGGGAAAAGTGTTTCGGAACAAGAAATACCCCTTCAATAAATATTGATAAAGCAGATATACTGGTTTCGCTCGATAGTGATTTCCTTAGCAGGGAAGGTAATTTTATAGAGAATACAAGAAAATATGCTTCACGAAAAGATATTATGAAAAGCAGCAACTTTTCGAAGCTGTTCTCCGTTGAGGGCGGAATGTCTTTAACAGGAATGAATGCTGATGTTAGGATTAAGTTGAAACCGGAGTTTCAACATGAGTTTGTCCTTTCTATTTTAAGCGAAATTGCTTTGGTACATGGACTAAACTCAAAGTATTTAAATTCGAAAATATTAAACTTATTAAAAAAATATAGTCTTAATAATTTTATTACTGCACATAATTTAGATAAGAAGAAAGTCCATTCGCTGGTTAAAAGTTTAATAAAAAATCAAAAGAAGGCAATAGTTTTAACCGGTGACAGTCTTTCCGAAGAAACACATATAGCTGTTAATTTACTTAATGAAGTTCTGAATAATTCATCTCTTTATAATCAGCAATCTGCTTATGTTGAGATTACTAAAGAGTCATCCATGGATGATCTTAAAGCGCTTACCGATGAGATGAAAAATGGAATGGTTGATATTCTTATTAACCTTGATGCTAATCCTGTATACCATTTCCCATCCAACTTAAAATTTGCTGATGCTGTTCAAGAGGTTGGCACAGTAATATCTCTTTCTCAATCGCAAAATGAAACAACTGCTCTGAGCAAGTATTCTTTACCAATTAATCATGCTTTGGAGTCTTGGGGTGATAGTCAGGTAAGAAGTAGTGTTTACACTTTACAGCAACCGGTTATTGCTCCGTTATTCAAAACAAGGGAAAAAGAAGCAGTTCTATTGAATTGGTCAAGCGGAGAAAATCAAAACTTCACTTATGATATTTATCATAAATATTTGATGGAAAGTTTTAAAAATGAAATTTATTTGAAACAGAATACAGATGTTGCATTTAAGACATTTTGGTATTCTGCTATTCATGACGGATTTGTGGAACTAGATAAAAGAAATACTTCTCCTCTTACATTTGATAGTCAAAGTACTGAAAATCTTGCACCGCCGAAATTTAAAACCGGAATTACTCTACACTTACAGCCCAGTTATTTTGTTGGTGACGGTCGGCATGCTAACAATGGCTGGCTGCAGGAATTGCCACATCCTGTTACAAAAGTTACATGGGATAATTGTGCCATGCTTTCTCAAAAAACCGCTGAGAGTCTGGGAGTAACTTTTAACGACATGATTAATATTGAAGCAAATGGTAATAAAATTGAGCTGCCGGTGATGATGCAGCCCGGTATAGCAGATGATCTTATTGTTGTAGAACTCGGATATGGAAGGAAACATTCAGGTGAGGTAGCCGATAATGTCGGATTTAATGCGAATAGATTTTTACATACTAATAGTATAGTTTCACCTTTTGTTTTGACAAATATAAGCGTAGTTAAAACCGGTAAAACCTATAAATTGATGTCTACTCAAGAACATAATTTTATTGAGAGCCCAGATCTAAGAAACTTTCAAAAGGTTAGAAAAATTATTTTTGAAGGAACTCTGGACCAATATAAAACAGATCCCAAATTCCTAATTCCTGAAGAAGAAGTTTTACACGGAATTACAAGGGAACATGAATACAAAGGGCTTAAATGGGGAATGGCAATTGATTTAAATAAATGTACCAGCTGCAGTATTTGTGTAGCATCATGTAATGTTGAAAATAATATCCCTATTGTAGGTAAAGATCAAGTTGAAGTTGGCAGGGAAATGCAATGGATAAGATTGGATAGATATTATTCCGGTGAACCAGAAGATCCTAAAGTTAGCAATCAACCAATGCTCTGTCAGCAATGTGATAATGCTCCTTGCGAAAATGTTTGTCCTGTTAATGCCACAAATCATAGTCCTGATGGACTAAACCAGATGGTCTATAATAGATGTGTGGGTACAAGATATTGCTCAAATAACTGCCCATACAAAGTTAGAAGATTTAACTTTTTTAATTTCCGCGATCATTTTGCGGATGCATACTACGAAAATGATGTAACAGCTTTGGCTAATAATCCGGAAGTTACGGTTAGATCTCGTGGAGTTATGGAGAAATGCACCTTTTGTATTCAACGGATAATGGAAGCAAAAGAAAATGCAATACGCGAAGGAAGAGAACTAAAAGGAGATGATGTAAAAACTGCATGCCAAGTTGCTTGCCCGGCAGATGCAATAGTTTTTGGAGATATAAACGATCCCGAGTCTGAAGTTTCTAAATACAGAGAGCACGATATAGGATATCTTGTTCTTAAAGAACTATATGTAAAACCAAATGTAACTTATATGGCTAAGCTAAGAAACACTGATACCGAGGAGGTTTAGTGGATACAGTCGATTATTCTCAAGAAGTACCAATTGTTGAAGGCAGACCGACTTTACAAGAGATAAATGAATTAATTGCTAAACCACTTGATACTAAGCCTGATAAGAAGTTTTATATCGCACTATCTATTACATTAACTATGCTTACTCTTGGTGTAATTGGACTTGCTCTTTCTTTTTATTACGGTGTTGGCATGTGGGGAAACAATAACCCTGTCGGTTGGGGATTTCCAATCGTAAATTTTGTATTCTGGGTAGGAATCGGTCATGCCGGAACTCTTATTTCAGCCATATTATTTCTATTTAGACAAAAATGGCGTAACGGTATTGCCCGTTTTGCGGAAGGAATGACAATTTTTGCGGTTATGACCGCCGGTTTATTTCCGCTTATTCATGTTGGAAGACCTTGGTTAGCAGGTTATCTGCTTCCTTATCCAAATCAGCATTCCTTGTGGGTAGATTTCAATTCACCGCTTGTTTGGGATGTCTTTGCTGTATCAACTTATTTTACCGTCTCATTTATCTTTTGGTATGTTGGCTTAATACCTGATTTGGCTACTCTTAGGGACAGAGCGACTACAAAAATTAAAAAAACCATTTATTCAATCTTCAGCTTAGGATGGAGACATTCAAATAGACATTGGACTCATTATGAAATGGTTTATCTAGTTTTAGCAGGATTCGCTACTCCTCTTGTATTGTCGGTTCATACAATTGTAAGTTTTGATTTTGCAGTAGCAATATTACCAGGTTGGCATTCAACTATTTTCCCTCCGTATTTTGTTGCCGGTGCGGTTTTTTCAGGTTTTGCTATGGTCCAGAATGTTCTGATTTTTATTAGAAAAATATTTAATTACGAGCATATAATTACTCTTGATACTTTGGAAAGAATGAATAAAATTATCATTCTAACAGGTTCCATGGTTGGCTATGCTTATGCAATGGAGTTTTTTACAGCATGGTACAGCGGAGTTCAGCCTGAACAATTTACTTTTATAAATAGAGCTTTCGGACCTTATGCGTGGGCTTATTGGATTATGGTTTCTTGTAATGTACTTTTCCCGCAATTGTTTTGGTTCAAAAAAATTAGAAGATCCATTCCTATTATGTTTGTAATTGCTGTACTTGTTAATGTTGGCATGTGGTTTGAAAGATTTGTAATTACAGTAACTTCATTGTCGCGTGACTACTTGCCGACAAGTTGGGCATATTTTAAACCGACCTTAGTTGATATGGCAATTCTCATTGGAAGCTTTGGATTCTTTTTTACTTGGATTTTACTATTTACTAAATCTTTGCCGGTTATTTCCATGGCTGAAATTAAATCTGTTACTCATGGCGCACAACCGTCTCACGAGGGTCATTAAAATATGGCAGATAAAAATTTATATTGTTACGCTGGAATTTTTGACACTCCAGATCAAATAATTAATGCAGCTAAAAAAGTTCAGTCGGATGGTTATACAAAGTATGATGTAAATACTCCCTATCCAATTCACGGCATGGATAGTGCTATGGATTTAAAACCGTCTCTTTTACCTTACGTTGCACTTGTTGTAGGATTGTTAGGTGCTGCCTCCGCACTGTTTTTTATGTGGTGGACCAATTCAGTCGATTATCCGTTAGTTATTGGCGGGAAACCGTTTTTTGCCCTGCCTGCTTATATTCCAATTACTTTTGAGGTCACAGTTTTGTCTGCTTCTATTATGACAGTAGTTACAATGCTGTTTGTTATTTTTAAATTTCCTAACAATACTCATCCTTTGCATGATACAGATTACTTAAAACAAGTATCCGTTGATAAATATGGAATAGTAATTTTAGCTGACGATCCTAAATTTGATGAGTCGAATATAAAACAAGTTTTTGAAACTCTTGGTGCATCACAGGTTTTCCCAATATACTATGATGATGAAGTTATCAATTTTAAACCCAGAATCTTTGAACCGAAATTTATTTGGTTTTTAGTTGCCTTATTCATAATTGTTTCAGGGTCTACATATATAACATTAAATAAATTACTATTCTTACCTCCATATAACTGGATGATGAAACAGGATAAAGTAATTGCTCAGGAAAAATCGTATTTATTCAAGGATCGAAAAGCTATGCGAACACCAGTAAAAGGAACCGTGGCTAGGGGCTTTTTACCTTATGAGTTCGTTAAAAAACCTGAATTGGCAGCTAAGAATTTGGTTAATCCGCTTTTACCCACAAAACATAATTTGCAATTAGGAAAAACGAAATTTAATATTTATTGCAGTCCGTGTCATGGATATCATGCAGAAGGGGATAGTAGATTAAGAGGACAGTTCCCGAATCCGCCAAGCTTACATTCCGAAAAAGTTAGGAAATGGAGTGACGGAAGAATATTTCATGTAATTACAGAAGGACAAAATGTAATGCCTTCCTATGCTTCTCAATTAAGCAGAGAAGAAAGATGGGCGGTTATTTTATATGTTAGAGCTCTTGAAAGATCATTAAATGCTAAGGAGTCAGATTTACCATGAGTAATTCCAACTTTACTGTAGGATATAATAAGAAAGAACTACCAGCAAGCTTAAATAAGATTGGATTTCTTTTATTTGGGTTGGGACTTGTTCTTGTAATTTTGGCATTCTTTGTAGATAGTGTTAGAAGTGCTTTTAATAGTGTGATTTTTTTAACGTTTGTAACCAGCATTGGATTGGGATCTTTATTCTGGATTGCGGTTGAATATTTATCAGGCGCTGTTTGGAGTACTCCGTTTAGAAGAGTTGCGGAATTTTTTGGTGCATTACTTTTTATTCTACCTTTTCTTGCATTGCCTGCTTATTTCAATATGCATGAAATTTATCATTGGACACACACCGCCGTGGTTGAGGGGGATGAATTTTTAAAATCGAAAAGCTCATATCTCGACGTTTCATTTTTTGCTATTAGGAATATAGTTTTCTTTTTGATTTGGATTGTATTTTTCTATTTCATTGCTCGAAATTCTCTGAAGCAAGATGAAAATGGTGTTCAATCTTACACAAAGAAAAATTTGAGATGGTCTGCCATCTTTATTCCAATATTTGCTTTAACAATTTCATTTTTTTCAATTGACTGGCTCATGAGTTTAGAACCGCATTGGTTCTCTACAATTTTTGGTGTTTATTATTTCTCCGGTACTGTATTAGCCTCTTTAGCAGCAATTACTTATACAGCTATTAAACTTAATGAGAAGGGATATTTTGTTAAAGGACTAAATGAAGATCATTATTACAGTTTTGGAGCTTTGCTGTTTGGATTTATAAATTTTTGGGCTTATATTGCTTTTAGTCAGTATTTACTAATTTGGTACGGAAATTTACCCGAAGAAACTTTCTGGTTTTTGCAAAAATGGGAAGGTAATTGGATTATCTATTCGGTTATATTGATTATTATACATTTTGTTATCCCATATTTTGCACTTCTTTCTCAACCTTCAAAAATGAATCCTAAAAGACTTAAGTTTATGGCTTTGTGGATACTTGTTGCTCATTACTTTGATTTACTTTGGATTGTAATGCCTACTTATGAAGAAGGAACATATATCCCCGGATGGGTAGAACTTTCGTTTCCAATTTTAGCAGTTGGACTAATTATTCTAGTATTTAATTGGAGAGCGAAAAATAAAAACTTTGTTCCTATTGGTGATCCAAAACTTAAAAGAGGAATTAATTTTAGACTTTAAATATAATTAGCTTATGAATGACAAAAGAAAAATAGAAGACGAAATTAATTTTAAGAACCTCTTAAAAAATCCAATCCGTTTGTATGGGTGGTTCTATCTTATAGTGTTTGGAGTTATAATTTTGGGCGGCATCTATTATGTAAAACATTTGGATGTTATAACTTTTAATTCAACACCCCAGGATGTTATTCCTGTTGATTCTACAAAAAATATTGAGATTGAATTAAAAAAGGGAGGAGTAAAACCAGCTATGGATCTAAGCTTAGTAAAAAACCCTACTCCCGAATATATTGCGAAAGGTAAAGAATTGTTTATCAGTACATGTTCTTCATGTCATGGACAAGACGGTAAGGGGAATGGACCTGCAGGAGGTGCGTTAAATCCCAAGCCGAGAAATTTTCACAGCAAAGAAGGCTGGGTTAATGGAAGGTCTTTATTTGAGATGTATAAAACGATAAATGACGGTATAAAGGGTACGGGCATGTCAGCTTATGAATATCTGTCTCCTTCTGATAGAATTGCAATAATTCATTATATAAGAACATTGACTGATTTCCCAAAGATTACAGATGAATTAGTTAAGAAACTTGACGTAACTTATAATCTTTCTGCCGGAACTAAAACTCCAAATCAAATTCCGGTGAAAATGGCTATGAGTAATATAATTGACGAGAATGCTAATTTAATAAAACAGAGCAAGAATCTTGTTTCGGTTATTAGTGGTGATAAATCAAAAGATGCCGTGCTTCTTAAAAATATTGCTTTAAACCTAAATAAGTTTACAGAGGTTTATCTTCATAATTTAGCAAAAAAAGATATAAATAACTTCGTAGGCAGTTTAGTTTCTGACCCTATATCTTTAGGATTAAAGGGTTCTGTGGTTAGATTATCGAAAACCCAATTGGAGTCACTCTATAAGTATCTTAATAACATCAACAAAAGCAATAGTTAACCAATGGGGAAAAAATCGCATAAAATAATTGTTCTTTTATTATCGGTAGTGATTTTTGTGCCTTTCAAAAATTATACTGCACAAGTTAAAGACAAAATTGAAGTTGGAATTGAAGAACGTCAAGGTAAATATTTGCCTATGGATGCTGAGTTTGTGACATCCGAGAATGATACTGTTGCCTTAAAAGATATAATCAATAAGCCATTTTTATTAGATGTAGGATATTACAATTGTCCGGGAATTTGTCACCCGCTTTTAAGTGAGTTATCTTGGGCAGTTGATAGAATTAAGATGAATCCCGGAACTGATTTCCAAGTTGTTTTCTTAAGCTTCGACCCGAAAGAAGATTACACGATTGCGCAAAAATGGAAGAAGAGCTATTTAAAAGGTATGAAAAGAAAAATGCCTCCCAATTCATGGCTGTTTTTATCCGGGGACAGTGTGAATATAAAAAAAATAACTGATGCTGTTGGATTTGATTATCAACCTAATGGTAGAAATTTTATCCATGCCGGATCAGTTGAATCAATATCAGCCGACGGGAAAATTTCTCGATATATTTATGGATCAACTTTTAACCCGTTTGATTTAAAGATGGCTTTAATAGATGCTCAAAATGATGAGGTCAGACCTACTTCTGCTAAACTTTTGCAGCTCTGCTTCAGTTATGATCCTTCCGGGCGAAAGTATTCTTTAAATGTAACTCGAATTGTTGGAGCTTTAATGATCCTCGGATTATTTTCATTTTTCATTGTAGTTGTTTTTAAAAAGAAAAAAAAGGATGTTATATAAATGGCAGATGGAACAATTTCTTTGCCTGAAAAGAGTTTTTATGAAGAAGGTACGACCAAAAGAACTAGCGGTTTGTTTTCTTGGATTTTCAGTACAGACCATAAAAGAATCGGGCTACTATATTTTACCTCAATAATGATATTCTTCACTGCAGGAGTTATTCTCGGTGAATTGATGCGGCTTGAATTAATTGCACCTGGAAAAACTATTGTTGATCCGGAAACATACAATAGATTTTTTACTCTTCATGGGGTAATTATGATATTTCTATTTATTATTCCGGGAATTCCAGCTGTATTTGGCAATTTCTTCTTACCTCTTCAAATTGGAGCTAGAGATGTAGCTTTCCCTCGTTTAAATCTCCTATCTTGGTGGTTATATGTAGTGGGTGCCATTTTAGCATTAACTTCGCTTTATCTTCCCGGCGGACCTGCAGATACAGGCTGGACATTTTATGTCCCGTATAGTATTAGGACGGGAACCAATGTGTCAATATCTCTCCTAGCGGCATTTATTCTAGGTTTCTCATCTATTCTGACCGGATTAAACTTTATTACTACTGTGCATCGAATGAGAGCTCCTGGTATGACGTTTTTCAAGATGCCCCTAAATATTTGGGCTTTGTATGCAACGGCTTGGGTGCAGGTTGTTGCCACGCCGATGATTGGAATTACACTTCTTCTTATAATGATTGAAAGAACGTTTGGAATTGGGATTTTCGATCCTGCGTTGGGAGGTGATCCTGTTCTTTACCAGCACATGTTTTGGATTTATTCTCATCCAGCCGTATATATAATGATTTTACCGGCTATGGGAGTAGTATCCGAGATCATAGCTACCTTTTCTCGTAGAACAATTTTTGGCTATAAAGCTGTGGCTTATTCATCACTCGCAATTGCTTTTTTTGGCTTTTTGGTTTGGGCACATCATATGTTTGTGAGTGGTTTAAGTGAAACTGCAGCGGTTATTTTTTCTTTCCTTACTTTTATTGTCGCTATTCCCAGTGCTATTAAAGTTTTTAATTGGGTCGCCACTATGTACAAAGGATCAATTGATCCTAGGACTCCGTTTCTATGGGTTATGGCTTTTATCTTTCTCTTTTCAATAGGTGGATTGACCGGTTTAATTTTAGGTTCTCTTGCTACAGATGTTCATTTACATGATACTTATTTTGTTGTAGGACATTTCCATTTTGTTATGTTTGGAGGGACGGGAACTATTTTCTTTGGGGCGTTACATTATTGGTTCCCTAAAATGTTTGGAAAAATGTATAATGAAAAAATAGCTAATTTAGGTGTAGGACTGTTTTTTGTCGCTTTTCTTACTCTTTATTTCCCAATGTTTCTTTTAGGATACAATGGAATGCCGAGAAGATATTATGATTATCTACCTGAATTCCATACACTTCATTTTATATCTACTATGGGTGCATGGTTAATGTTTATTGCATTAAGTATTGTTATTGTAAATTTGATATATGCCTTATTAAAAGGGAAGAAAGCTCCAAGCAATCCTTGGGGCGGCGTTACACTTGAATGGCAAACTTCCTCACCGCCGCCGTTAGAAAACTTTGAAAAAATTCCTACTGTAACTCATGAACCTTATGATTTTAGTCAATTAAAAGGAACAGAATATGGCCTCAAATGAATCGGTAGCTCATACGGAATCTCACACTCATCGTGATGATGAAGGCGCTAAACTTGGGATGTGGTTATTTCTATTTACAGAATTAATATTATTTGGCGGCATGTTCTTAGCTTACGCAGTTTATAGATTTAAATATCCTGACCAGTTTCATCTTGCGTCACTAGAAATGAATACAACTCTAGGTACTATAAATACTATAATTCTTCTCACAAGCAGTTTAACTATGGTACTCTCTATTGCTGCAATTCAAAAGAAAAACCGGTTCTTATCAATAATATTTGTTGCTTCAACAATATTTTTTGGATTTTTATTTTTAATAAATAAATATATCGAATGGTCACACGAAATTGGTAAAGGAATTTATCCAGGTTCCGAAACGCTGTTGAAAAAGGAGAACGGAGAAATTCTCTTTTTCGGTTTATATTATGCAATGACCGGTTTGCATGGTCTTCATGTAATTATCGGAATGATTGTTCTATCCTTTATGCTGGTATTTTTATTAAAAAATAAAATTGTATTTGATAATTATGTTAAATTAGAAAATTCAGGTCTTTATTGGCATTTAGTTGATGTGATCTGGATATTTTTATTTCCACTTTTTTACTTAATTCAATAAGGCAAAAAATAATGAATGACGAACATACTAAAAATAATCATATTGTAGATTACGGCACTTATATTTTTGTCTGGCTGGGGTTAATAGCTTTAACTTCTTTAACTGTAACAATCGCAGGTATTCATTTTGGCAATTATACTTTATTCCTTGCTCTATTGATTGCTACCATTAAAGCAACTTATGTAGTTTCGAATTTTATGCATATTAATATTAGTGAGCCAATTTTTAAAGTTTTTATTGGGATTGTTGTTTTTACTTTAATTGTAATATTTATTTTAACATTTTCAGATTATTCTTTTAGATGAGGTTGATTGATGTTGTATAACGAAGTAACATCACATGCTAATAATGTAGATAATGTGATGATTTATATTACTGCAATTTCTGTTTTCTTTTTGATAGGAATTACAGTAACTATGATATATTTTGTGTTTAAATTTAATAGAAAGAGAAATAAAGAAGCAAAGGATATACATGGTAATTTTCTCCTTGAGACTGTTTGGATTATTATTCCAACGATTCTTGTACTAACTATGTTTTATTTTGGTTATATGGGCTATAAAGGAATAAGGCAAGTACCGGAAAATGCAATAAAAATAAAGGGAATTGCAAAGATGTGGGAGTGGAATTTTCACTATGATAATGGCAAGAAATCTGATACACTTTTTGTCCCTTCCGGCAAACCGGTAGAATTACTTCTTCAATCGCTGGATGTAAATCATTCATTGTATATCCCAGCGTACAGAGTGAAGCAGGATGTTGTTATGGGCAGAGTGAATAATTTAGTTATCCGTCCGGAAAAATTAGGGACTTATGATATTGCCTGTGCGGAATATTGCGGACTAAAACATTCAATGATGTATACCAAACTGGTTGTGATGGATACAACGGACTTTAATAAATGGTATAATTCAATCATTCCGGAAAATAAATAAGTGAATGTGAAACTATTAAAATATTTAAACTTATTTTCTGAGCTTGGGAAGGTTCGTATTACCTTTTTTGTAGCCTTTTCTACATCTGTCGGGTATATAATGGCAGCAGGGGTGGTATCTTGGCATATGATTTTTCCGGCTCTAGGAATATTTATTTTGGCTACCGGGTCTTCGGCTTTAAATCATTACCAAGAAAGAGATTTGGATGCTTTAATGGAACGAACAAAAAATCGTCCAATTCCATCTGGAAAAGTATCACCGGATTCTGTATTAACGCTTTCATTATTTTTATTTATGTTAGGATCGCTTGTGCTTTTATTGAGCGCTAATGCTTTAGCCATGAGTTTGGGCTGGGTTGCATTTATTTGGTATAATTTAATTTATACTCCGCTGAAAAGGAAATATGCATTAGCTGTTGTTCCGGGCTCTGTGATTGGTGCACTTCCACCAATTATTGGTTGGGTTGCTGCTGGAGGAAATCCTTTAGATCCGGAAATTATTGCGTTAGCATTATTTTTCTTCATTTGGCAAATTCCGCACTTTTGGCTTTTACTCTTGCTTTACGGTAAAGACTATGATAAAGCCGGTTTCCCAACATTGACAAAAATTTTCAGTATAAAACAGATTACACGTTTAACTTTTACTTGGATAGTTGCACTTTCAACTAGCTGTATTCTAATACCTTTTTTTGGAGTTTCAAAAAATTTAATCACTGCAATTATTTTAATCTTGTTAGGAGTTTGGTTATGTTACTCCAGTGCAAAACTATTATTTAATTATTACGAAAAGAAAAGCTTTCGCAAGGCATTTATAAATATTAATTTTTACGTGCTAGCCGTTGTTATTTTACTATCAGTAGATAAATTAATTTTATTAGAATTTTAAGGAAATTATAAATGGATTTTTTAGATAAAATAGTTCTTCCGCAATCTGCTCATCATATGGAATTATTGCGTGGTCTACTTACTATTACGTTCATAATATTAATCCCTTATTTAAGTATTCTAACCGGTAGTACAATTTATTCTATTTTATACTTAAAGAAAAAGCGAACAGGTAAAGAGTCGTTATATTTTAAGTTTGCTAAAGAATTGGTTGACCTTGTTACTCTTAACAAAAGTATGGCATTCGGTTTCGGAATTATTCCTTTATTAAGTGCAATATTTTGTTATGCTCAATTATTAGATAAAACCGAATCTTATGTTGCTTATCACCTTACAGTATCATTGATCTTTTTAATTGCAGCTTTGTTGTTCCTTTATACATATAAATACGCTTTCCACTTAAAAGATATTTTTAGATTTATTTCCAGTGATAAAATAAAAGAAAGTGATAATGAGGAGGAATTTGAAAAATATTCTTCAACAGCCGATAGAATTTTTAATAAATTTGCCGGCTGGGGATTGTTATTCCTTTTAATTGCGGACTATAAATTGATTAATGCTGTTCAATTGGCATTAAATCCTGATAAGTGGGGAGCTGACGCATCTTTTGTTTCCATATGGTTTTCAGTCCCGGCGTTAGTAAACTTTTTTACGTTTTTAATTGCCTCTCTTGCGATAACGGCAATAGTAGTTTTATATGTCTATTTCAGACCAAATTCAAATCGTAAAGGCAGCAGCGAATATTTGGAGATTGTTAAGAATTTTGCATTAAAGTCCGGTCTTCTATTTACGTTGTTTATCCCAATTGATATATTGCTGAATATTGTTGTAGTTCCTAATTCAGCCCTAAATGCAAATATCTTTATATTTTCTTTAATAGCTTTAATTTTGATTCTGATAGCCGGAAACTTCCTGTATATTATGATAAAAGAAGGAAATCTTAAATATGTTCCGTCAACACTTTTTGTCTTTGTTCTGGTATTCGCTTTTTTAATTGCTAAAGATCAATTTGCTTTTAATACTGCTTCAAATAAACACTTTGCTGTGCTCGAAAATGATTATGATGCTTACTCAAAGAATTTGAAGGAAAAATTAGGTGTAGTTACTGAAACTGTTAGTGGTGAGGATATTTTTAACGGAAGATGTGTTGCGTGCCATGCATTTGATCATAAAGTAGTTGGACCACCTTATAATGAAACTCTTCCTCAGTTTGAGGATAACATGGATGGACTTGTTGATTTTATTCTTCATCCAAGAAAGATTAATAAAGACTATCCTAGTATGCCTAACCAGGGTCTTAAACCTAACGAAGCCCGCGCAGTGGCTGAATATATAATGAGCGTTTATAAACAGAATAAAAAATAGCGGTCATTCTTTTTTCCGCAAAGATTGTTTTTCTTTGTTTGTCTTTCTTTTCCTAAATTTATATTTATTATTAATCTGAATTGTTAAAATGCTAACCGTTTTAGATGCTGTTAAACTTTCTGAAGATTATCTACATAATAAGGGAATTGAGTCCCCGCGAGCAAACGCTGAACTTCTTCTAGCAAGTATATTAAATTGCAAACGTCTTGATCTTTATCTAAAATTTGATAGACCTCTAAAAGAAAGCGAACGCCTAAAATATCGCGAATTTATTTCGAGAAGAGCTAAACACGAACCTTTACAGTATATTGTTGGGAATGTTGAGTTTTATGGAATTGAATTAAAAGTAACTCCTTCGGTTCTTATTCCTCGCCCGGAAACCGAATTGCTGGTTGAAACAATTCTTGAGCAATATAAAGATTCAATTGCCATAAGCATTTTGGATATTGGTACGGGTTCGGGTAATATTTCAATAGCTTTAGCAAAGAATATCCCCGGAGCACAAGTAACTTCAATTGATATTTCGAATGAAGCGCTGGATATAGCAAAAGAAAACGCAATGCAAAATGAAGTATCTAAAAATATTGAGTTCTTTCAATTTGATATTTTAAACGGTTCCATGGATTCATTAAATCAAAAATATGATTTAATTGTTTCTAATCCTCCTTACGTTAATAAAGAAGATTATAAGAATTTAGAGGGTGAAATAAATGAGTTTGAACCTGATTTAGCCGTTACTGATTTTGAAGACGGTTATAAATTTTATAGAAGAATCTGCCAAGTTTCAAAAAACCTTCTAAATATCAATGGAAAACTTTTCGTAGAAATTGCTCAAGGACAAGCAAGTAAGGTAATCGAAATATTTTCGAAAAACGATTTCGTTAATATTCAAATTATTAAGGATTATGCAGAAATTGATAGAATAGTTTTCGGCGAGCTGAAATGAGAGCTTTAGTTCAAAGAGTTACCGAAGGCGGAGTGAAAATTCCATCTCATAGTTATAATATGAAAATTAGAAAGGGGATGGTGATTTTATTAGGTATAAAAGAAAATGATACGGAAAAGGATATTGATTTTGTAGCAGATAAATGTTCTAACCTTCGTATTTTTGATGATGAAAAAGGTAAAATGAATTTATCTGTCAAGCAGATAAGCGGTGAAGTTCTTATTATTTCTCAATTCACATTGTACGGTAATACGCTTAAAGGTAACAGACCAAGCTTTAACGAAGCTGCACCACCGGATCTGGCAGAGTCTTTATATAAAAAATTTATAAGCAAGTTGAAGTTAAATTTAGGCGAGGAAAAGGTAAAGACCGGAATATTCGGTGCAATGATGGAAGTTCAGATTATAAATGACGGTCCGGTTACGGTTCTTGTTGAGTCTAAAGAAAAATAATTTCAGATTAAAAATAGTATAAAATTGAATTCAACTCTCTTAATATTTATTGACGGGTTAGGTATCGGGAAAGCCGATAAAAAGATTAATCCGTTCTTCAAATATAAATTTAAAATATTTACAGAATATTTTAAACAAATTCCAAGTTTAGACAATCAGAATATGAAAAAAGGCGAATTTGCATTTTTGTTCCCTGCAGATGCAAATATGGGAGTTCCCGGATTACCTCAGAGCGGTACTGGTCAAACTTCAATATTCTGCGGAATTAATGCTTCAAAGAAAATCGGCAAACATTTCGGACCTTATCCTTATTCAACATTAATACCGGTAATTGAAAAGAAAAATATTTTTGAAGAATTCTTAAAGCTGAATAAAAAAGTCGCATTTGC
>CBEVZC010000064.1:0-16927 GCA_965554225.1 uncultured bacterium
ATTACTATTGAAAAAGATAAAATGATTGTTCCTGATGATCCTATTATTCCATTTATTGAAGGTGACGGTATAGGTCCGGATATTTGGAAAGCGACTAAAATGGTACTTGATGCTGCTGTAGAAAAAGCATACAAAGGAACTAAAAAAATTGTTTGGATGGAAATATTTGCCGGTGATAAAGCTGTTAAAGTTTATGGTAAGAATCAATGGTTACCTAAAGAGACTGTCCAGGCAATTAAGGATTATATCGTTGCTATCAAAGGTCCGTTAACAACGCCCATAGGCGGTGGAATAAGAAGCTTGAACGTTGCTCTAAGACAAAAACTTGATCTATTTGCATGCGTTCGACCGGTAAAATATTATCCGGGAACTCCAAGCCCAGTTAAACGCCCTCAAGATTTGAATGTTGTTATCTTTAGAGAAAATACGGAAGATGTTTATTCAGGTATTGAATTTAAAGCCAATACAAAAGCTGCTAAGGAATTGACGGAATTATTGACTACAAAATATAAAAAAAATATCAGAAGTGGCTCGGGTATTGGGATAAAACCAATAAGTAAGTTCGGTACAGAAAGATTGGTGAAGAAAGCAATAGAATATGCAATAGAGTACGGACGTACGAATGTAACTTTGGTTCATAAGGGCAATATTATGAAATTTACCGAAGGCGCATTTAAGAATTGGGGTTACGCAGCTGCTAAAAAATATTTTCCGGATAAAATTGTAACTGAAGCTGATTTATGGGACAAATTTAACGGTAAGCTGCCTAAAGGGAAAATACTTATCAAAGATAGAATTGCTGATAGCATATTTCAGCAAGTATTATTACGACCAACTGAGTATGAAGTTCTTGCAACTCCAAACTTAGAAGGGGACTTCTTATCTGATGCATGTGCGGCACAAGTCGGAGGTTTGGGTATTGCACCGGGATCAAATATGAGTTACCATTACGGTCTGTTTGAAGCTACACACGGAACAGCTCCTAAATATAAAGGAATGGACAAAGTAAATCCCGGTTCATTGATACTTTCGGGTGTGATGATGTTAGAATATTTAGGCTGGAAAAAAGCGGGTAAAATGGTTGAAAATTCCATGAAGAGAACAATTAGATCTAAAGTTGTTACGTATGATTTTGCTAGACAAATGAAAGGTGCTAAAAAAGTAAAATGTTCACAATTTGCTAAAGAATTAGTAAAGAATATGAAATAGTCTTGATTTTATTGTGACCTGTTAGTATTATTATTTTATCGAAAATAATCAAAATTTGGAGGTGTATCATGGAAGAAGATAATGGAATTGGAAAAGGTCTGATATTAGGTTTTTTAACCGGTACTGTAGTAGGCTCATTAATTGCTTTACTTTATGCTCCTAAGTCCGGAAGGGAATTAAGAGGCGATTTACGAGTGAAATCAGACGATTTTTTTGAAGATGCCGAAAACTATATTGAACAAGCCCGTGGAAGAGCAAATGAACTGATAAACGACGGTAAGAAGAAGTCGGAAAAATTGGTTGATGATGCTAAAGTTAAAGTTGACGCTCTCTTAAAAGAAGCTGAAAAAATTCTTAAGGATGCAAAGTCTAAAACTGTTACTTCATTGGATGAAAGTAAAGAAAAGGTAGGCAAAGAAAGCGAGAAACTTAAGAGTGCAATTAAGGCAGGTGTAGAGACTTATAAATCTGCCAAAGAAAAAGCTTAATCAGTATGCCAATTATTGATATTCTTTTGATTGTCCTGATTATTATTGCAATAATTTTAGGCATTTATTTAATTGTTTCTTTAAAAAATCTTAATAGAACTTTAAGTAATGTTGACAATAATCTTAATGAATTGAGTGGGAAAGTAAATCCCATTTTAAGTAATCTGGAAATTGTCTCGCAGAAAGCTGTTTCTGTTGCTGAACAAGCTGAGGAACAGGTACAGAATATCAGCGGTTCTATTGAAAACGTAAAAGAAACTGTTGCAAAGCTGTCTTTTAAAAGTGTAAAAACAAAAGCCGTCAATCCGGCATATGACTTAATAGAAAATGTTTCTGCATTATCTAAAGGGGTAGCTGCATTTTGGCATAAATTAAAGAGATAAATTTTTGAACTAAATTTTATGCGGAGGAATTTTGAAAGAGTTTGTTGCTGAATCAATTAGAAATATTGCATTCATTGGTCATAGTGGCAGTGGTAAAACGTCTATATGTGAATTATTACTTTATACGGCAGGAGAAACCAATAGAATTGGTAAAATAGAAGAAGGAAATACAATATCCGATTTTACACCAAATGAAATTGAACGTCAAATCTCAATTTCATCAACAGCTTTGCATGTAGAATGGAAAAATTCTAAAGTGAATATTCTGGATACTCCCGGTTATACCGATTTCATCGGTCATGTTAACGCCAGCCTTCATGTTTCCGATACTGTATTTGCTGTTGTAAAAGGAGCTGAAGGGGTGGAAGTAGGTACGGAAGCTACTTGGAGCTTTGTAAAAAAGCAGAATTTACCTTCTGCTATACTAGTAAACAAGATTGATAATGAACATTCTAAGTTTGATGAAACAGTTAATATGTGTAAGGACAGGTTAAGTCCCGATGCAACTGTAATTAGCTTCCCTTTGAAAGAAGGAGTTAATTCCGATACGGTTATTGATATAATGAAAATGAAGGCTCTTAAATTTGGTGAAGCAGGATCAAAAAAGGTTGAAGAACTTGACATACCTGACGAAGTAAAAGAAAAAGCCGAAAGTATGAGAAAAGAGTTAATTGAAAAAGTGGCGGAGTCGTCCGAAGAATTAATGGAAAAGTTTTTTGAAAACGAAACTTTAGATGAAAAAGATTTAACAGAAGGATTAAAAAAAGCAATAGTAAATCGAAGTTTTGTTCCCGTCTTTGCAATATCTGCAGAGAAAGGTGTCGGCTTTAATAATTTATTGGATTTTATTGTTAATTATTTACCTTCGCCGAAAGACAGAAAACCTCCTGAAGGAAAACTTTCCGGTAAAGATGATGTTGTGCAAATACCATGTGATGAAAATGGAGAACCTGTACTGCAAGTGTTTAAATCAATGTCTGAACAGCATGTAGGTGAATTATCAATATTCAAAGTTTATTCCGGTTCGCTTACACCCGGTTTGGATTTATTAAACGTTGAAAAAAATAAATCGGAAAGATTAGGACAGCTTTTTCTTCTGAATGGTAAAAACAGAAAAGAAATAGGTAAATTAAATGCAGGTGATATTGGTGCTGTTGTTAAGCTTAAGGATACACATACCGGAGATACCCTTGCATCCAAATCTTTCCCTGTTATTTTACCACCAATTGTATTTCCCGAGGCTGTTATTAGAGGAGCCATTATTCCAAAAGCTAAAGGTGACGAAGATAAAATATCTTCCGGTCTTCATACGATTCATGAGGAAGATCCTACGCTTTCCGTTAGGTTTGATCCCGAACTATCACAGACAATTGTTTCGGGGCAAGGCGAACTTCAATTATCCTTGGCTGTTAAAATGCTTAAAGACAGATACGGAGTTGAAGTAGATTTGATTGAGCCTAAAATTCCTTATCGTGAAACTATAAAAGGTATTTGTGAAAGCTCGGAATACAAACATAAAAAACAATCCGGAGGTAGAGGTCAATTCGGGCACGTTTTCTTAAAATTGGAACCTTTGCCGAGAGGAACCGGATTCGAGTTTGTAAATGCAATTGTTGGAGGAGTTGTCCCTGGTAGGTTTATTCCGGCAGTTGAAAAGGGAATAAATGAAATTATGAGTAAGGGTATATTAACCGATAGCAAGGTTATTGATATTAAAGCAACTTTGTTTGATGGTAAATTTCACCCGGTTGATTCAGATGAAATTTCTTTTAAAATTGCAGGCGCTCAAGCTTTTAAAAGAGGATTTTTAGAAGCAAAACCTATTATTCTTGAACCTATTTACGATATAATGGTAAAAGTTCCTGAAGAGTTTATGGGCGATGTAATGGGAGATATTTCCAGTAGAAGAGGAAAGATTTCCGGTATGGATGCCGAAGGTCCTTTCCAAGTTATTAAAGCAAAAGTTCCTCTTTCCGAACTATACAAATATTCTACTCATCTTAGAAGTTTAACTTCCGGAAGAGGAATACATTATAGAAAATTCTCTCATTATGAAATGGTTCCGAAAGATATAGAAAACAAAATAATAGAAGAATATAAAAAATCTAAAGAAGAAGAATAATTTCTTTAATAATAATTTGATTAAGGCGGATAACTTTCCGCCTTTTTATTTTAAGAGGTAATCATGGATAGACTTTGGTCGCCCTGGCGTTCGAATTATATTGAATCCTTTAGTAAAAAGGACAAAGACGATGAATGTGTCTTCTGCAAAGCTTTAACCGAAGATATACAAAGTGATGATAGTTTGGTTATTTATAAAGGGGAAAAAGCTTTTGTTATGCTTAATTTATTCCCTTATAATAACGGTCACTTAATGATAATTCCTTACAGACATATTTCCGATCCGTTATTGCTTACACAGGAAGAAACAACCGAAATAATGAAGTTGAATAATTTGGTAATGGCTGCAATTACAAACGTAATGAACCCGCAAGGATTTAACTTCGGCGCAAACTTTGGTAAAGCGGCGGGCGCCGGTATACACGAGCATATTCATTTCCATATAGTTCCACGCTGGATGGGTGACACTAATTTTATGCCTGCTTTAGGTGAAGTTAAAATAATTTCTCAAGATTTATTGCAAACTAAGAAAAATCTTATGGCAGCTATTTTAAAATTACAGGAGAAGTAAAAGTTTCTTAATTAGAATGAAATCAACAGAAGATTCTTATTTGTTAAGTAACTAATATCTACTTCAAAAAATTAGATTTCCTAAAATATTTTCTGTTTTACTATTGCATTTTATCACTTCACCGAGTAATATTGTTTTTGATTTTTTAAAAAACAAATCAAATTTGTAATTTTTTTAAGGATATTAAATGCCCGATAAATTTGAAAAAATTGAATCTACACGAGTTAAAGAACTGGATGAAATATTAGGTAAACCATTTAAAGTTTTAGATGATGGTTTTATTAGGGTTGTTGATTATATGGGCTCAGATTCATCTGTTGTGCAAGCGGCAAGGGTTTCGTATGGAAAAGGTACTAAGAAAAAGAGACAAGATCGTGGGTTGATTAGATATTTGTTACGCCATAGACATACAACGCCTTTTGAAATGTGTGAAATAAAATTTCATATAAGAATTCCTATGGATGCATGGAGACAGTGGATTAGACATAGAACTGCTAATGTAAATGAATATTCTACAAGGTATTCTATTGCCATTGATTCTGCCCAAACAACTCAACCCGATGAATGGAGAATCCAATCAAAATCTAATAAACAGGGCAGTGCAGGTTACTTTGATGCAAAATTAGGTATAGAGTATACAAATGATGAAAAAAAATTGCATAATTTAGCACGCGAGACTTATAATAAACGAATTGAAGCTGGCGTTGCCAGGGAGCAAGCAAGAAAAGACTTACCGCTTTCAACTTATACCGAGGCATATTGGAAAATTGATTTGCATAATTTACTCCATTTCCTAAAACTTAGAATGGAGAAAAATGCCCAGCTGGAAATTAGGAAATATGCTGAGATTATTGGCAATGAGATTGTTTCCAAATGGGTGCCTTACACTTGGGAAGCTTTTCTCGATTATCATATGAATTCATACAATTTATCTAGTATAGAGATGGGAATTTTACGGAGCATGCTCCAAAATGACCATGAATCCGCCGTAAAAATTGCTGCCGATGCAGGCTGGTTAAAGAGGAGAGAGGATAAATTGGTAATGAACTTGGAAAGAGCGGAGTTTGAAGAAAAGTTGGAAGAGCTTGGAGTTAAGAAACCTTGGTAATATTATAAATTCGGATTAAAATTTTTTAAGTTTATCAGATTTGCTGTTTATTTTCTAATTTTACCCCAGATCATCGAATCCATATTCTTCGTTTAAATCCAAAGTAAGTTAGATAATGAAAAATCACACAAATGAATGATTATTAAGTTATGAAAAAAATTATTATTGCTGCGATATCAGGGAATAACGTGATTGGCAAAAACGGAAAACTACCATGGAGTTCCAAAGAGGAAATGACTGTATTTAAACAATTAACAATGAATAAACCGGTAATAATGGGTAGAAAAACTTATGACTCATTAAAGGGAACTTTACAAGGAAGGACAAATTTAGTCCTTTCTCATTCTGCAAAAGAAAACTCTGCCGAAAAAGAACTAAAATTTTTTAACTCGCTTAATTCTGCATACGAATTTTGTGAAAAGAAAAATGATGAAAAGGTTTTTATCATAGGAGGCGGGGAAGTTTTCAAGGAAGAAATTAATAATGTTGATGAGATGTTCATCTCAATTATGAAAGGTGATTTTGAAGGCGATGTATTTTTTCCCGAAATTAATGAAGGTATTTGGTACGCTAATATGATTATTTATTATAATGATTTTATTTTGTACAAATATACTAGACGCTCAAATTAATTTATTTTAGTATTTTTATCCTTCATTAAAATATATATCTTTGGACTAATGTCAGAAAACAAAATTAAAATATTACCAAGTAATTTATCAAATAAAATTGCTGCCGGGGAAGTTGTTCAAAGACCTGCGTCGGTTGTTAAGGAGTTACTTGAAAACTCAATCGATGCCAAAGCAAAGAATATTGACTTAATTGTGAAGCGCGCCGGTAAAGTGCTGATTCAGGTAGTTGATGATGGCATGGGAATGAGTGAAGATGACGCTCTCCTTTGTATTCAGCGGCATGCTACAAGTAAGATTTATGATTATAAAGATTTGGAAGCTATTAAAACTTTCGGGTTTAGAGGCGAAGCTCTAAGCTCTATTGCAGCGGTTAGTTTATTTGAACTTAAGACAGAACGGAAAGAGGATGAGCTTGGTACTTTTTTATTTAATGATGAATCTTCGGAAATTTATATTGAAAAAGATAGTTTTGCTAAGGGGACTTCCATTTCCGTAAAAAATCTGTTTTTTAATACTCCTGCGCGTAGAAATTTCTTAAAGTCAAATGCAACGGAACTAAAACATATAATTGATACGTTTAAGAAAACAGCTTTAGCTCAGCCCTCGATACATTTTAAATTATGGAATGAAGATGATTTAATTTTCGATTTTCCCTCCGGCAGCATTGAGGATAGAATGAAATCGGTTTTTGCAGACAATATATTAGATGCTGTTATAGAGACTAAAGAAATTACCGATTTCCTTTCCATTACAGGTTATACGGCAAAACCTACGTTTCTTAAAAAAAGCAAAGGTGAACAATATCTGTTTATAAATAAAAGGTTTGTTGTAAATAAATCAATAAATCATGCCGTTTTTTCTGCTTATGAGCATTTATTGGAAAAAGGGGATTATCCGTTCTTTGTTTTGTTTATTTCGTTAGACCCTTCTCGTGTTGATATAAATATTCATCCTTCCAAATTGGAAGTGAAGTTTGAAGATGAAAAAGATATTTACATATTTGTTCAATCTGTAGTGAAAAAAAGTCTGGGTTCATTTGATTTAACTCCGGCAATGACTTTTGATCCCGACAGACCGGAAAAGGAGAAATTAAAGTTCGATAATTTTAGAAATGTAAGGAAAGATGATTACAGTGATAGACCAAATTTTCTAGATAAAGAAGATCGGCGAAATACATCTAGGAAAAGCATATTCGACGAAAATGAAATTGATATGATTTTCAGTTCTATTAACAAAGAAATTAAAGATAGTGCTCCCACCGGTTTAATTACGCATCCTTTTGAAAAACAATCGGAGCAAGAGATTTATCATATCCCGACAAATAAAAAGGCCTCTCCCGATAACGAAGTAAGCGACTCAACCTTTATAGTTTCTTTGCACAATAAATATATTTTAACGCAAATAAAAAGCGGACTGATGATTATCGATCAGCATGTTGCGCACGAAAGAATTTTATATGAAAAAGCGTTAAAATCGTTTGAAGCTAATCTACCTTTTGCTCAGCAGCTTTTATTTTCTCAAACAATACATATGGATCCGGCAGATTTTGCGTTAGTAAAAGAACTAGAACCTTATCTTTCCAAATTGGGATTTGCTCTAAAATTTTTTAGTAAGAATACTTTGGTAATTGACGGTGTTCCGCCAGATTTTAAAATAGGAGCGGAAACAGAAACGCTCATGGAAATACTTGATGAGTATAAGAAAAACCAAAGAGAAAAAAAGCTTGAAACCCGTGATAATATGGCTGCATCGTTTTCCTGTAAAGCTGCAATTAAAGCAGGCAATAAATTAAGTGAACAGGAAATGCGTTTGTTGGTCGATCAGCTGTTTGCTACTTCAATGCCGTATGTTTGTCCCCACGGCAGACCTATTGTAATTAAGATTCCTCTCGATGAATTTGATAAGAGGTTTGGAAGAACCTAATCAAATATCTTAAATATTTGTGCAACTTGACTTAAAAAGGTTATACCGAATTATTCAATAATTTATTCCGAAGATGCATTATTATTACATTCAATTCTTTTCATAAGAAAAAATGAAGATGAAATTATTATACTAATAACAATAAAAATCGGGATATAAGAAACCCAGTTTATTAAAAGTCCTATTAACAACGGGAAAATAGTAATTGTTAAACTTAAAGCACCGAAAACTCCTGTGTACAAAGCTCTATTTTCATCTTTTGAAATCTCAATAAGCATCCCGCCGAAAGAGATTTTATGTGCACTTAAAGCGCTGCCGCTTATAAAAAATAAAATTGCAAAATACTCAAGTGTTGAAAAATAAGCTAGTGCAATGGCAATGATTGGCAGCATGCCTTCAAGAATAATTGCTGATTTAAGAACTCCTTTGAAAGAATATTTCTTCACAATATAATTCCATAAAAAATTAGATAGAATCATACCGATAATTTGAAAAAGAAGAAAATTACCGACTAGTTTTTCGTTTAGATGGAATTTATCCTTTGCTAATGCAATGTAAAAAGGAATTATGGTAAGTGAGAAACCAGCAAGGTTAGAAATAATAATGAAATATTTAAGGTTTTTATCTTTGCGCAAAACGGAAGGAATAGAGCGGAGTAGTTTAAAAAAAGTAAGTTGAGGATTTATTACTTCCGTGGAAGATTCTTTGACTGCAATAAATCCGAATGAAGCAATAATTAATAAACCGAAGGCTAGTAAAAAAGCCACTTCATAGTTCTTGGGATATTGATATAATTTAAGAACTTGGCGTACGGCAAGTGCGGAAATGAGAATTCCTGTGCTGCTTAATAATTGTCTGACAACAAAAAATTTCTTTCTTAGTTCACCTTTAATACTCTTCCCGAGCATATCGGTATAAGAAACACCGGCAAATGCTCCGCTTAATGTAAAAATTATCATCCAGAGGTAGACCATTAAAATAACGGTAGAAGGGGACATTGCCTTAAAATATGAAAGAGTCAACGCAACACCGCCAAGTGCTAAAACCCTAAGATAAATACCTGCGAGAAGATAGTTCTTTTTCTTTGGTTTCTTTGATAAAAATGCCGCAAATAAAAGCTGGGAAAAAACAGGTACGCCAATTAAAATTGTTGTTAGAATACCTAGCTGAAATTTAGTGCCTCCTACTAATAAAATTAGTCCCGGAAGAACGGTGTTTCTATCTGCAAAAGTCTGTGCAAATGCCAGCCATAGAGAATGCCATGCAAATGCAAAGAAATTTCTTTTTTCATTTAAGGTTTTAATTTCGTTATTTAGCAAGATATTCCTTGACTGCTTTTAACGGATCATTTTGAGTCGTTAAAAAGGGTATAATCCCAAGTTTATTTTGGATTAAAGCAAAACTTTCCTTACCCATCTTCTTACCAATAAATACATTGCTTTGCGGAAGTAAGTCAGATATCAACCCGGGTTTGCTTTGATGTTTCTGTGCGCTTTCTATTACTGCATAAGGGTTCATGATTTCTTTGATCAAGTTTCCTTTTCCATTGAAAAGGGAAAAAGAATATGCAATTCCAAAATGCCCCTTCCAAATATTACCGCTTTTATCAATAGCTACAGCAATAAATTTATTTGAATTCAATTAGATCCTCCTATGGAAAACGAATTATTTATTAAAGTTTAACAAAACAAGGAATTGTAAAATTACATGAATCTTATGTTAATTTACAGCATCAAATAATTTTTATATAGTTTATTTTCTTAAAAATATAGGGTGTAAAAATGTTACAGACCAACTTAACGCATATTACAAGCGAAGACCAATTTAATGAAATTATCAACAATAATGAAAACGTAATGGTTTGCTGCGGAAGGATGGGTCCGATGTGCGTTCCGGTTTATGAAATAATGGAAGATTTGGAAGGCGAATATTCTAACGTAAAGTTTGCAGATATGGAGTTTGATATTCCTTCGGCACATGTGGTTCGCAACTTACCCGAGTGCAGAACATTTACAGGCTTACCTTTCACGGTTTATTATAAGAATGGAAAACTTGTAAAAGCTACAAGTAGTATCCAGGATATGGATCAAGTTACATCAATTATCAATGACGAATTACTTAATAAATAATTGCAGATACTTAAATGAGAGATTATGATTTTGACGTAGCTGTTTTAGGCGGCGGACCGGCGGGACTCACTGCCGGTATTTATCTTTCACGCGCTAAAGTAAAAACTATTGTTCTAAACGAAGGAACAGTCGGTGGTCAGACTGTGCTAACTCATGAAATTGCAAATTATCCGGGAATTGATAGTATTAACGGTTTTCAATTAGCTCGAACAATGAAAAACCAAGCTATCAAGTTCGGCTGCGAAGTACGTGGAAATTTGAAGATTACAAAGGTTGAATTAGACGGTGAACAAAAGAAAATTGTAGTTAATGATAAAGAAATTTACACGGCAAAAGCTGTTATCATCGCTTCCGGCGGTAAATCCCGAACGTTAAATGTTCCGGGAGAAGATAAATTTAAAGGAATGGGAATTTCTTACTGTGCAACATGCGACGGGGATTTTTTTACCGGTAAAGATATTATAGTTGTGGGCGGCGGCAATTCTGCTTTGGAAGAAGCAGTTGCTTTAACCAAGTATGCAAAATCCGTTACAATCGTTCATCAGTTCGATAATTTCCAAGCTTTTCCGCATGCCGTTAAAGAAGCTCAAAATAATGAAAAGATTAAATTTATTATGGAATGCGAAATAGCGGAATTTATTGGTGATGAGCAGCTTGAGAAAGTGAA
Organism: uncultured bacterium; assembly: GCA_965554225.1. Lineage (GTDB taxonomy): Bacteria > Bacteroidota > Ignavibacteria > Ignavibacteriales > Melioribacteraceae > BMS3ABIN04. Next base: position 11,232 of record CBEVZC010000064.1, read on the forward strand.
GATTGAAAATCAGAGGACAAAAGAAATCTCCGAAATGGAAATTGACGGTGTCTTTATTCTAATCGGTTATGTTCCCAACACGGAAAAATTCGATGGGATAGTTAACTTAAATGAGCGGAAAGAAATAGTTACTGATAAAGATTTAAGGACTAATATACCGGGTGTTTTTGCTGCGGGTGATTCTATTGAGAAGAAATACAGACAAATAACCACAGCCGTAGCCGACGGTACAATTGCGGCTCTCAATTCCATTGAATATATCAATTCGTAAAGTTGTGCGAGCTAAACAATTTTCAAAAGTTTAGTTCGCATTTTTATTTTAGTATTAATTTGCAAATTATATCCTAATCCGGTACTTTTCACAATCTTTATATCAATATTTTTTCCCAACTAACTCAAAATAAAGAGGGTAAAATGCAAGAGAAACTTATTGAATGTGTCCCCAATTTTTCCGAGGGACGCGATATGACCGTAATTAAACAAATAACCGACGAGATCGAAAAAGTTGAACATGTAAAATTACTTGATGTTGATCCGGGTCCGGATATGAACAGAACTGTTGTTACGTTTATTGGGACACCTGAAGGAGTTAGCCAAGCAGCGTTTAATGCAATTAAAATGGCTTCGGAATTAATTGATATGACCAAACATCATGGTTCACATCCCAGAATGGGAGCAACGGATGTCTGTCCGTTTGTTCCGGTCAGCGGGGTAACTACGGAAGAATGTATTGAGTTATCAAAAATAGTAGCAAAGCATGTTGGTGAAGAATTAAAAATCCCGGTATATTTATATGAAAAATCAGCTCAAAAACCGGAAAGGGAAAATCTCGCAATTATTCGTCAAGGTGAGTATGAAGCTTTACCTGAAAAGTTAAAAAAAGATGAGTGGAAACCGGATTTTGGTCCTGCCGAATTTAATGCGAAAGCGGGAGCAACCGTAATTGGTGTAAGAGAATTTTTAATTGCATACAATATTAGCTTAAACACAAGAGAAAAATTGCATGCCACAGATATAGCCTTTGAACTTAGGGAAAAAGGAAGATCGGCAAGGAGACCCGTTTCTAAACCGTTTTATTACAAAGCACCGGAAATATTAAAATATAAAGATGGGAATTATCCTTGCGGTGAATGTGATTTTGTAGGGAAAACGTTAGATGAAACTATTGAACACTGTAAAAATGTTCATAAATATGATTTAATTGAACTACTGAAATTAAATGGACTAAATCCCAAAAAGGTTGAAGGAAAATCTGTAAAGAAGAAAGGTAAGTTTAAGTATTGTAAGGCAATAGGCTGGTTAGTTAAAAAATATGATAGGGCGCAGATTTCTATTAATTTGACTAATTATAAAGTCACTTCTATGCAGGATGTATTAGACGAAACAAGAAAACTCGCTGCGGAACGCGGGCTGGTAGTAACCGGAAGTGAAATTGTAGGAATGGTCCCTTTTCCTGCTCTGTTAGAAACAGGAAAGTATTATTTAAGAAAACAGGGAAGACCGACCGGAATCCCGGTAAAAGATATTTTGGAAACCGCAGTTCAATCTTTAGGTTTGCGCGATGTTTCGGATTTTAATATTGAAGAACGGGTTTTAGGCTTGCCTAAATCTTTAAAAGAAGCTTTAGTAGGAATGAAACTAAACGATTTTGTTGATGAAGTTTCGCGAGAATCACCTGCGCCGGGAGGCGGTTCAATAGCAGCTTTAGCGGGAGCATTGGGAGCATCGCTGTCTTCTATGGTGAGCACGCTTACTGCGAATAAACGTGGTACTGAAAAGATTGATGATTTATTAAATACTGCTGCAGATAAATGCCAAGAGATTAAAAATTTGCTTGTTACAGCTATTGATAATGACACTAACGCCTTTAATGATTTTATGAATGCTAAGCGATTGCCGGCTAAGACAGATGAGGAAAAGAAAGTTAGAGAAGATGCCATGTTAAAAGGACTTAAGCAAGCCGTAATGGTGCCGTTAAACACGGCAAAGCAAAGCCTGGAAGCTATTAAAGTTGCAGAGACCGTAGTAGAATACGGCAATCCGAATTCAATTACTGATGTTGGCGTTGGTGCGCAAATGGCTTACTCAGGTGTTTTAGGCGGGGTTTATAATGTGCTTATAAATCTTAAAGATATTAAAGATGAGGCTTTTGTAAGTGAGATGAAAGATGCCTGTTCCCAATTGGAATCGGATGCAAAGGAACGTACAAAAAAGTTATTAAACAAGGTTGAAAGTAGAATAAAAAAATAAATAGAATTGTTTATCCATGGAAATTTCATAAATATAAAACATGGTTTTTTATATAATAATTAATCATACAAATAATATTTCCTTGAAATTTTCTTAAACATTTCTACATCTTTCTCGAGCATTGGTTCAATGTCCGAAAATTTCCATCTTTTAGTGAATTCCAATCGGATTTTGTCAGTCCCGATAACTTTATCAAATGCATTTACTTCACCATTAGTTGCGAGAGAAAAGATATTCTTGTTGGGATTTAGTTTGTGAACGAGTTCAGTAATAATAAATTGAATCTGAGTCAGTTTAACGGAATGATAATCAGTTATAAAAATTTGCACTCCTTTTAATGTTTCACCCTTTCCAAATGCATAATAAGGCTTATAATAAATTGGACGGAAAATAACTCCCGGTAAATGCTTTTTATTTAACTCTGATGATAATTTTTGAGCATCAAACCATTCGGTAGCATATGTTTTGAATGGGAGTGTGTAACCGACTCCAATTGATACTGCATCTCTAAGTTCACCAATTATTCCAGTCGATGCATAATAAAATGCAGTTTCCCAAGTAGGTATATGAGGAGATGTGGGAACCCAAAGTAAACCTGTATCGCCGTAATTCATATTTCTTTTCCAATTTTTCATGGGTATAACAGTCAGCTTGCATTGTTCATGATCCCGGAGCATCCCTTCATCGTTTAACATTTTTGCCAGCTCTCCGCATGTTAAACCATAAACATAAGGTATTTTAAATTCGCTTACAAAAGACTTATATTTTTCATCAATTAAATTCCCTTCAACAATATTTCCTCCTAATGGGTTTGGTCTGTCTAAAACTACAAACTCAATATTATTCTCATAAGCAGCTTCCATTGCTAATCCCATAGTGGAAATGAAAGTATAAGAGCGCGACCCGATATCTTGAATATCGTAAACCAGGATATCAATTCCTTTTAACATTTCTTTTGTGGGTTTTCTTGTTTTACCGTAAAGAGAATAGACCGGAAGACCGGTGATGCTATCAATATGAGAATTGATCTTTGTCCCGCCTTCGAAATCTCCTCTCACACCGTGCTCCGGTCCGTACAATGCAACAAGGTTTACATTCTTAAACAATATATCAATAGTTGATCTTAGTTTGCTGTCAACCCCTGTTGGATTTGTTATCAGTCCGATTCTTTTATTCTTTAAGATATTGAAATGTTGTTCTTGTAGAACTTCAATACCCAATTTAACTTTTGGCTGGAATGCATTTGCTGTAAAAGTAGAGGAAATTAAGAATGTAATTAAAAATATGTAAAAAGCTTTCAAGAAGAAATCTCCTTTGTAATTGAGTTAAATATAAGATCTGCTGTTTTTATTATATCTGTACTAAGTGTTGATGTACGTCTTTTATAATTTAATTTCAGTTCATCACTCTTTAAGTCCCTCATTTCTTTTGCAATAAGTAAATTAGATATTTGAACAGATGTTTTAATTAACAATGCAGCAGTTGCAACTTCAGTATAATAACTTCTTTTACCGAAATCTTTAACTGTTGTTAAAAATGAAATAACTTCATTGCAATGTTTAATTAAATCAATATATAATTCGATTGCTTCACTCAATTGAGCTTCGGTATTTTTAACTTCTTCTGAAAATAAAGGTTTTTTTTGATGTGAATTATTGTTAAAGATTTGAGTAAGTTGTTTAAATGTCCCTTTATAATGATCAAGCTGCATACGTGTTTTGTTTAATTGCTTATTTGCTTCCGAATATTCACCTCCGGTTTCGGAAAGATAGCAAACCATATCGCCAAAACTTGATGCAATTGCAGCAAGTAAAGAAGCGATGTTAAATGGATTTCCAATAAGTAATCCATCTGAAATATCGTCTAAATAATCTTCAATTTGTTTTCTGTATAGATCCATATTTAATCTTAATAATAAAATCCTTGTTTTTCGTTAAGGAATTTAAGAAATACTTTTCTGATTTTTTCTTTAGTCCTCTCTTTTTAAGAGAGGATTTAGGTGAGTTTATTTAAAAAAACAAAATCAGAAAAGTAATTCGGCCATTTAATTTTTTTTGTCGATTTATCGCGCTATTATTAAACTAACTTATTAAAAACTATTTCCCCGTTTTTCACTGTCATACTATTTAAGTTTTTTCCAACGGAATAAATAATGTCTGCGTATTCAGTTGTATTAAAAATTGCCATGTCGGCTTTTTTACCAATTTCCAAACTTCCAATCAACTTTTGCATATCAAGAGCATTAGCTGCGTTAATAGTTACCGCAGAAATTGTTTCTTCAATTGTCATATCCATTTTTATAGCAGCTAAGGACATAATAAAATTTAAATTTGCTATATGAGACGAACCGGGATTGTAATCTGTAGCTAAAGCTACAATTGCATTATTGTCAATCAGCTTTCTTGCCGGTGCGTATCCGTAATCTAAAAAGAAAGATACACCGGGTAATAAAACGGCAACGGTGTTGCTTTTGGAAAGTTTAATAATTTCATCATTATTTAGTACTTCCAAATGATCCACACTTAATGCATTATGTTCTAATGCTGTTTTAAGTCCGCCAATACTATTAAACTGTTCGGTATGCAAACGGAGCTTTAATTTGTTCCTTTCCGCTGACGAGAAAATGTCATCAATTTCTTCTGCTGAAAAAGCCGTCTTTTCACAAAAAGCATCACAATATTTTGCTAATTTATTTTCGGAAATAAAAGGAAGCAATTCATCCTTAATTATTTTAATATATTTTGCGTGATCGTTTTTATACTCCGGCGGAAAAGTATGTGCGCCTAAAAAAGTTGCGATAATATCAATTTTATAAATTGAATTAAGTTTTTTTATAACTTGTAATAATTTAATCTCATCATAGTAGCTCAAACCGTATCCGCTTTTAATTTCCAACGTTGTTATACCTTGGGAAATAAAATAGTTAATTCTTGGTTGGATAGTTTGAAACAATTCTTCGAACGAAGCATTTCTGACAGCTTTTACTGTAGCATTAATTCCTCCGCCGCTTTCTGCAATCTCTTCATAACTTTTACCTTGCAACTTCATCCGGAATTCATTTGCACGGGACCCCATAAATGCTGTATGAGTATGACATTCAACTAAACCGGGTAAAATAATTTTGTCATTAACATCAATCTCTGCATCAAAACTAAGTGAAGATATTTTGCTGTTTGGAAGAAAGTCTTTAAGAATATCGTTTTCTACAACAACAGAATGGTCCTCAATAACCGCAAGATTATTTGCCTCAAGACCACGTTTTATGTTCTTGTTTTTCGTATCTACAGAAACAATTTGGGACGAATTCTTAAAAAGTTTAATCATTATAAATGTCGATTTATAAATTTTTTCTAATATGAAACTTACATTGAAATCTAATTAAAAGCATGGTTACTAAGATTCAATTAGTAAGTGCGACAAAATAGATTTAATTCTCTGGGGTTAAC
>CBEVZC010000065.1:0-16767 GCA_965554225.1 uncultured bacterium
CGAGACTTTTCCCCAACCTTCTTGAGGGCACGGGACCAAAAACGATTGACATTATCTAATCCCTTTTAATTTTTCGCCTTTAACTACTACGAAAGAACCTTGACCAAACCTCTTTAGAATAGGCTCGTCTGTTTTTATTTTTTGCAAATCATCAAAAATTGTTTGCCTAAACTCAAAATTAGAAAAGCCTGCTCTTTTCATACTTGAAACTAACTCATCGGTAGTATAAAAAGTGGCAAGTTTATAAAACGGATTTTGTTCTTTGTTAAGCTCATATTCACTTCCTATTCGACTTTCTCTATCAACAAATCCGATTATAAAATATCCGTGCAGTTTTAATATTCTGTTCACTTCAAAAAAGGCTTTCATTAGATCATCTAGAAAACAGACGGTTGTAACCATGAGAACATAATCGAACGTAGCTGAACCGATAGGTAAATTTTCCGCTGTCCCATCTATTACAATTAATTCTCTTTCAGCGGATAGGCGGCGCATTTCAGCGGATGGTTCAACGCCGAATACCATTCCCAGCGGTGAGGCAAATCTTCCGCTGCCACTGCCTATTTCAATTCCTTTACCCTCTTTAGGCAACAATTCTCTTATTGCTTTGAGTTCGGAATAATAGACATTTTTGTTTGTGTCGAACCATTCTTCATATAATTTAGAATGGTTTTCAAAGGGTTCAATTTTAGCCATATCTTACAAACTCTAGTTGTTATTAATAATTTACCAAAATTATTTTACAGTATCCCAAATTACTAAAACTGTAGCACCGTTATTCGAAGAAAACGGTCCGTGATTTTTACCGGCATGAATTATACGAAAAGCGCCGGATGAATATGTTTCCCCTTCGCTCTCATATTCACCTTCTAAAATTAAGTGCTGCTCGTTAAATAAATGTGAATGCGGTTCCATATAAAATCCTTTGGGTAATTTTAACAGAACAGTCTGCGCTCCGTCTTCATCCCGTAAAGTTTTATTCTTGTCCCTTTCGGATATCCGTCTGCCGGCTCCCAACCCAATTCGTCATAAATGTTTTTAATAGTTACCATAATATCCTCCTATATTTTTGATATTGCAGGAATAACTTTACTCCTACTGTGATCAGCTACTTTTTTAATGTGATTCAATGTATCGGGAGAAATTGGTATTTGAATTTCTGTTTCGTTATATGGAACGTTTTTCATTCTAAGAACTTTCATATACAATCTAAAGGGTCCTTTTTCACTATGCGACATAATTAAATTATCCGCTGAATCTTACTAATCCTTGACCCATACCGCTATTTTTATTTCTACCAGACAATATAGCCTCCTTTTAATGATTTTTTGTTACACAACATTCACCATGACCAAAACCGCCGGCAAGATTTAGCAGATTTTTTGACTTACATTGAGGACATTCCGTTAATGAAGCATCCATATTTATTTTAAACATATGTCCACAATCTAAGCATTTAATAAGATTATTTCTAAAATGTATTTTCCCGCCGTCTATTGTTAATGAATTTCCAAGCACTACAAATTCTGCAATTTTTTCCCTTGCTTTTTCAATTAATCTTGTAAAAGTTGATCGGGATATTTCCATTTCTTCCGCTGCTTCATTGTGAGATAATCCAATAAAATCAGCTAAACGGAAAGCTTCATACTCATCTAATGTTAAATGTGTTTGCTTTAACAATTTACTCCTAACTCCCACAGGTTTAAATTCCGTATAAAACGGCGGCGTATAAACTATTCTATTTTTTTCCGGTCTTGGCATTATTTACATTTTAATTTTTACATATAAAATATAATGAGCATATGCTCATAATGCAAATTAATTTTATTTTCCAAATCGCTTAAATTTGCTTAACATAAAAAAGAAGTGTTAAATGATGTGATTTTGGGGGTTTAATCTACTATTGGTATTTGAAATGCAAATGTTGAACCGGAACCTTTCAAGCTTTTTACCCAAACTCTTCCTTTATGAGCTTCAATAATCTTTTTTGTGATCCACAACCCTAATCCCGAACTGCTTTCACCGCCCGTAGGTTTAGTACTTAGCCTACTACCTTTTTCAAATGCTTTTAGTATATCGGTCTCCGAAAGTCCGTATCCAGTATCAACAACTTTCACTACAACATTATCCTTTTCTGTATTCGTTATTATATCGATTCGAATCCCTTCCGGTGCAAACTTTATTGCATTATTTACAAAATTATCTACAACTTCAACTATTTTATTAAAGTCCATACTTATTTCAGGTATTGTTTCGTCTTTTAATACGGAAATTTGTATTCCTTTCTTTTGAGCTATCGGCTGATTCCTTTTTGCAATTATATCTATTGCTCTATTAATATTGCTAAGTGCAAGATTAAGTTTAAATGTTGTTTTTTCTATGTTCATTATTTTTGATACTTCATCGGCAAGGGCAAGAATATGAGTAGAAGTTTCAAGTAATCCGCTCATAATGTCCTGCTGTTCTTGTGCATTCAAATCGTAGGATTCCAAAAGTTCTATAAAATTTCTTATTGCCGAAGCCGGGTTTTTGATATCGTGAACAATGATTGACAATAACTCGTCTTTTTGCTCCTGCAACTCCTCTAATTTTTTCTTGCTTTCATTTAACTGTTCGGTCTTTGTCTGTAATTTGGAATTGTGTGTTTTTAATTCCTCCATTTTCTCGTTTGTCTTGTCCATCTTTACTTCCAGAAAAGCCAACTTGGATTTTAAGTGACTGTTTTCTAAAGATAGTTCTTCAATCTTTTTTTGAGCTGTATCAGAATATTTTTTGGAGTTATCTGCCGGATTCAAGTCAGTTGCTTTTTCGGAACTATTGTCATTCGACCCGAACACATTTTTTTTAACTAACAACGTTAATATTCCAATAAAAAACAAAAAAGCTATTGAGACACCGGCTATAAAGGTTAAGTTTCCTTCCAACAATGTTTTCCTATTATTAAATAAAAAAATAGTTTCTGTCTGTTATCATTTGTAATTATCGGTAGTAAGCAGAATTATTTTACACCGGATAATATTTTATTTTTAGAATAATTAGTTGCTCTTTATGTTCACTCTTTTGTAATTTAATTCTTGATTTCGATTACAATTTGTGTTAGCAATCAATGGACTTAATCAGGGGAAACGGTATCAGTTGAAAGCTACGGTAATTATATCTATCTATGAAAAATTTGAGTACCTCGAATTAGTTCTTGCCGGATTTGAAAATCAGAGTTTCAAAAATTTTGAGATTGTGATTGCCGATGACGGTTCAAAACAAGAAACAGTAACTAAAATTGAAAAATTTGCTTCAAAATTTCCCGTTAATATTATTCATGTTTGGCATGAAGATAAAGGCTTTAGAAAGAATAAAATACTAAATAGAGCATTAGAAATTGCCAACAGCGATTACTTAATTTTTATTGACGGTGACTGCATTCCGCATAAACATTTTGTAAAGGAACATTTTGTAAATAAAGACTACGGAACAACTTTAACCGGAAGAAGAGTAAACTTATCATCCGGGTTTACTTCCCGTCTGACGCCTCAGAAAATTAGAGATGGTTACTTGGAAAATCATTTTCTTCAGCTTTCTCTTGATGGAATTTTTGGTAATACTTCTTATGTGGAAAAGGGAATTTATCTTAAGTCCGGTTTATTAAGAAGAATTGCAAATAAAAAAAACCGGGGTTTGCTGGGTTGTAATTTTTCAATTCATAAAAAAGATTTTTTAGATATAAACGGATTCGATGAACGCTATGAAGCTCCTTCAATCGGAGAAGATTCCGATGTTCAATTCAGGCTTGAACTGAACAATGTAAAAATTAAATCTCTGAATAATATAGCAATTCAATATCATTTGTATCATAAACTTCTTCCCAGACCAGGAAAAAATCTCGACCTTTTTGAAAAAGTTAAGAAAGAGAAAAAGGCTTTTACGGAATTTGGAATTGTTAAAAAGTAATATCTTCAACCTCTATTATTCTCCAATTGTCTAATAATTAGTTGCTCATTCCTAAAAACCATCAAAATTAATCCGACAATTGGTCTAAAAGTTGTTACACTTTAATTATTTCTCTAACATGATTTAAATCACGTAAATTTTAATTTTTATATAAATTTATTTGACAAAATTGATTTTATCCCTTAACTTTGCAGTCAAAATTAAAATAATAACTAAATTTATAAGGCATTATGCTCGATACTATTGATAAAAAAATATTAAATATGCTTCAGGAAAACGGGCGGACAAAAAGAAACGTTTTAGCCGAAGCAGTTGGTCTTTCACTTCCTTCATTAAGTGAACGTTTAAAAAAGCTTGAAGAACGTGGAATAATAGAAGGGTATTATACTAAAATTAACAGAAAAACTTTCGGTCTGGATTTAATGGCATTTATCACAGTAATTATGGAATCTTCAATAAATTATAAAGAACTCTCGGAACATGTAAAGGAAACGCCCGAAATATTAGAATGCCATGCTGTTCTTGGAGAGGGTTCGCACATTTTAAAAGTATTAGTAAGCAACACGGAAGCTTTGGAAAAATTATTAAGCAAAATACAATCGTGGCCGGGAGTTAGAAGAACCTTGTCAAGCTTTGTACTTTCAACAATTAAGGAAACAACAAAAATTAACATATAACTAATGGAGTAACAAATGGCAAAAGCAAAATCAGATGTAGAAAAAGTATTGAATTATGTAAAAACTAAAAAAATAAAGTTTGTTGATTTTAAGTTCATGGATTTCCCCGGTCAGTGGCAGCATTTTACTGTTCCTGTAAATGAGTTGACCGCGGAATCTTTTAACGACGGCTTCGGATTCGACGGTTCATCAATTAGAGGATGGAAAAATATTGATGAAAGCGATATGTTAATCATTCCGGATCCTGGAACAATGTTTTTTGATGCATTTATTGCAGCACCTACAATTAGTTTAATTTGTGATGTGCACGAACCAGCAACAAAAGAAAGATATTCCCGCTGCCCGAGAGGTATTGCTCAAAAAGCCGAAGCTTATTTGAAATCGACGGGATTAGCCGATACTGCTTTCTTCGGACCTGAAGCCGAGTTCTTTATTTTTGATGATGTACGCTTCGATTCGGCTCCTAACGGTACATATTATCATGTCGATTCGGTAGAAGGGCGATGGAATACGGGCAGAGAGGAAGGTCCGAACTTAGGATACAAACCCAGATATAAAGAAGGCTATTTTCCTGTTCCGCCAACGGATTCTTTGAACGATTTGAGAAATGAAATGGTTATGAATTTAATGGATGTCGGAATTCCGGTAGAAGCTCAGCACCATGAGGTTGCAAGCGGCGGACAGTGCGAAATAGATTTGAGATTTCAGCCTTTACTTAAAGCAGCCGATCAATTGCTGATGTTCAAATATATTGTTAAAAATACTGCGAAGAAAAACGGTAAAACCGTAACTTATATGCCGAAACCGATTTTTAACGATAATGGCAGCGGAATGCATGTCCATTCAAGTTTATGGAAAAAGAATAAACCGTTATTTGCCGGCAGCGGTTATGCCGGACTTAGTGAAGCCGCACTTTATTATATCGGCGGAATTTTAAAACATGCATCTTCACTCTTAGCCTTTACTAATCCAATAACAAATTCCTATAAACGATTGGTCCCGGGTTTTGAAGCTCCCGTAAATTTAGCATATTCTCAGAGTAATAGAAGCGCTGCATTAAGAATTCCAATGTTCTCATCAAATCCTAAAGCAAAGCGAGTAGAGTTCCGGTGCCCGGATCCTGCCGCTAATCCGTATCTTGCGTTTTCTGCTATTCTGTTAGCTGGTTTAGACGGAATAACAAACAGAATAGATCCCGGTGATCCGTTAGACAAAAACATTTATGATATGGATCCTGAAGAATTGAAAGATGTTCCTTCAACACCCGGCTCTCTTACCGAAGCATTAAAAGCTTTGGCAGATGATCATGAATACCTGCTTAAGGGTGATGTTTTTACCGAAGATGTAATTAATACCTGGATCAATTATAAAATTGATAAGGAAATAAATCCGATGGCTCTACGTCCGCATCCATACGAATTTTCCCTTTATTATGATGTGTAGTCAGCATTTATTACTAAACCAAGTTCCTTTGAGGAGCTTGGTTTATATAATTTTAACCTAATACTTTCATTATTTCATTTTGTTCCAATTCTCATCCGCTGTTGCTTTCATATGCTTTTCATCTGCATTCCAGGGAATAATTGTGTTAAATTTTTTACCGTCCCACAAATCATTAAAAAATAAATATAGCTTTCCGTTGTACAATTTAAATGTTTTAGGATCTGCCGGAACTTTCATATTTTTAGCTGCCATTGCAAAAGCACAATATCCGCCATATTGCGGTAAATATTTTTCAGGATTTGCTTCGAAAGTTTTTTTATCATTCTCGTTAGCAAACTGAAATGTAACTCCGTTATATTTTGATGAGAATTTACTGTTCCCTTCAACAGCCTCATTCTGCGTAAAATATGCAACAACGTCATATCCGTTAATCGCTACATTATCCTTAGTAACGAAATATTTATTACTACTTTGTGCCATAGTATTACCCCCGATTACTAATGTAAAAAATAGGACTAAGATTAAATACTTATGTTTCTTTAACATATTACTTCTCCCTCTTTATTATGAATGATTATCTATATTTCTTGATTTATGAATCTAAGATATGTATATTTATTTAGATTATAAATGTTTAATAATCCACTATACTTGATAATTCGTACAATAATTAGGATTTAATTAGATTATGGATGCATTAAGCGATGTTCTGAAAAATATTAACCTTACGAGCAGTGTTTATTTTAGAGAGGATTTCGCTTCTCCTTGGGGAATGGAAATGGTTGAAAGTCCTTTTGCACAATTTCATATGGTTGTAAACGGGAAATGCTGGTTAACCTCTCCACTATTGAGCGAGCCCAAATTGTTGTCCGGAGGAGACATTGTGCTTTTCATTCATGGCGATCCGCATAGTTTATCCGACGAAGTTAATAGCAAAAAAGTACCGGGACAAAAAGTTCTTGAGGTGCATCTTGCCGGCAAGAAAATATTCAAAAGTGAAGGTAATAGTACAACTTTAGTATGCGGTCATTTTGAATTAAACAGAGAATCGGGACATCCGCTTATAAATGAATTGCCAAGATTTATACAGATTTTCGGGAATAAATCATATGAATTTAACTGGATGGAGTTGGTGACAAGTGTAATTATTCAAGAAACCGATTCGGGTAAACCCGGTTCCGATGTAGTTTCTGCTAAATTGGCGGAAGTACTTTTCATTCAAATATTAAGGAACTATTTATTAAAAAATCATCCGGCAAAAGGATTTTTAGCTGCTTTAAATGATTATAAAATCAGTAATGCTTTAAGTTTAATACATAAACATCCGAACGGTAATTGGACATTGGAAAAAATTGCACGGAATATCGGAATGTCCCGCTCGGCATTTGCTGCAAAATTTAAAGCTCTTGTGGGACTTACACCGATGGAATATATAACAAGTTGGAGGATGCAGGTCGCAAGAAAGCTATTGGAAAATAAGCGCTTAAGTATGCAATATATCGCAGAAGAAGTCGGTTATACTTCGGAAGCAGCTTTTAGTCGGGCTTTCAAACGATTATATGCTAAAAATCCCGGTGCATTAAGAAAAACTTTTCTTTAATTTGTAGATTCTTAATTTGAAAATATATTTTATTAATCAATGAATAAATCTCTTTTTCTCCTTTTACTTCTTGCGTTTTTCCCATCTTATATGCATGCACAAAATATTTACAAGGTTTCTTCTACGGATACATCGGCATCTTTTTCTTCTATCGAAGAATTAAATAACAGTATGAGTATTTTCAAGCCGGGCGACAAAATACTTTTTAAACGCGAGGAAATTTTCCGGGGCGGAATAATGGTGAAAGCTCACGGAAACGCAGGCAACTATATTACATTCGGTGCTTATGGAATTGGTAAATTGCCGGTAATCAGCGGAGCAATAATTCCTAAAAATTGGAAGCAATTAAAGAAACATTCAAAAATTTGGAAACATAAAATTCCGCAGGCTAATCCCGAGGGTGTTTCTGTATTTATCGAAACGAAGAACAAATTGTTTTGGGGACATTGGAGACCGTTAATAAAATATTTAGCTGAGTCGTACGATTTTTACTGGGACAAAAATAATTTAATGTTATATGTTTATTCAGAATCAGATCCGGATACCGGAAGTGAAATACGTGTCGGTATAAATTGGTATTGCTTATGGGGAGCATACGACGGAGAAAGAGATTCCGCCGAATGCAGTTATATCAAAATTGAAAATTTGGAATTCAGACATGCCTTTGAGGGCGGAGTTCGCGGACAGACGCATCATTGGATTATTCAAAATATTAAATCTCATCATAACGGGCTGCGGGAACGACCAAGAAAAATTCCAATCGATTCGCTCACACCGTCTATGGGAGAAGGGATTGAATTTGACGGCTCGGACGGACTAATTCGTCACAACGAAATTTATGAAAACGGAATTCACGGAATTCATGTTCATGCAAACGGTTATTTTATTGTGCAGAGAGATACAATACAATTTAACAAAGTATATAACAGCTATCATACGAACATTGATATAAAAAACGATTTCCAGCCGGAAAATTATATCCGGGATATTGTAATAAAAAATAATACTGTTTTTGATAATCACGATTACGAATGCAACGGAATACAGGTGACAGCTGAAAGGGAAGGAAACGAAATAAAAAGTGATGTCCGCAATGTTATAATTTGCAGCAATACAATTATACACCCGCGCGGTGTTGCAATAGCCGTTTATAACTGGTCGAAGAACATAAAAATTTACGGGAACCTAATTTACAATCCTCTCCACGATGCAGTTCAAATTACTGCAGCTTCCAACATTCCAAGCAAATTATACTTTGAAAATATTGATCTATACAATAATATTGCGGTCCGCTCAGACGCCAGATATGATGTTTTAGTAGTAAACGATAAAAATCATCAAGTTAAAGCCGATTATAATATTTGGTTTAATAAGTCGGGAGGAAATATTGTACGCTGGAACAACCGGGAGTTTAAGAATGCAGAAGTTTGCCAAAGCATTACCGGACAAGGTAAAAATAGTTTGTTTGCGGATCCCCTATTTTTAGACCCGGATAACAATAATTTCACACTCGCCGATGATTCTCCAGTAAAAAATCTTCACGCGGAATTTTGGAAAACAATCACAAGTTTTCTGCTCAATATTTTTTGAACAATTTTTAAGAATTGACTAAAGCAAATTTAAGGAACTCATTTACCGGTTTTGCTGCAAAGTATAATTTCATCAGCTTGTTTGGTAAGTTCTTCCTCAAAATATTTTTAGGATCCATCTCTTTATAATAGTAAAATTGTTTGTTGGCAATTAGAGGCTGCAGCTTCACAATTTCTCTAAATTCTACCGGAAGTCTTTTATTTTTTTCTCCTCTAACCTCTCCAAAATTCATTTTGAAAGATTTGTCTTTTATAAGCGATTCGAATTCATCGAGGTCAGAGGCAATAAGCTGCCTAACACTTTGTATTTGCTCCTTCGACATGCCATAAATCCCGCTGTAGAACCTAATGTATTTTGCACTAAGTTCTAAATAGATGCCGGGATTAGTATAATCTTTTCTTCCTCCCGGAGAAATTACTGCAGATGCATAAGTTTTGTACGGAGTTTTATCTTTGCTGAACCTTATATCCCTGTAAATTCTAAAGACGGCTTCTCTAGGAGTTATCATGATTGTTTCGTCAACTTCGTGCACTCTAAAAATCATATCTTGAACAAAATCATTAAACGGCTCTTTAACTGATTTTTCATATCGTTTTTTATTTTCTTTGAACCAGTCGCGATTGTTATTGTTTTCCAGCTCGCCGAAAAAATCTATAAAATCCTGTGTGAAATAGGGCATAATTTTATTTCCTTAATTTGAGTTGACAGAACCTATTTTACCGGGAAATTCTCCGTTTTGAACATCCGTTATAAATTTAATTACTCCGTTCATAAATACTTCCTGGTCATCCCACATAGCGAGATGACTTCCGTTGGGACAATATAAATATCTTCCGTTCTGCACGGTTTCACTAATTTCTTTCATATCCTCGGGGTTCATTGTATCATATTTCGCTCCAACAGCAAGAGTAGGGACGGTAATATTTTTCAATCTATCGGTAATTGTCCAACCTTCCAAATTTCCGCCCGGCACAAATTCACTTGGTCCCTGCATAAATTCATAAACATGCTGATTAATATGTTTGAAGCTTCGAAGTACAGGTTCCGGCCACTGCAGCAAACGGCAGATATGCCTATGGTAATATTCTTTAACTACCAAATCTTGATAAACCGGATTTTGAAAATCCCCTTTTTCTTCAAACACTTTGAACGAATCAAGCAGCGAAGGACGTAATTGGTTACGCAGTTTTGTGTTGTACACAACATACTTGTCAAAACTGGAAACCATATTACAGATAATTAAACCTTTAAGATTCTGCTGATATTTTGCTGCATATTCCATTGCAAGCAAACCGCCCCACGAATTTCCGAGCAGATAAAAATTATCTTTGTTTAAACCTAATGCTTTCCGGACTTGTTCAACTTCATCTACAAAACGATCGAGCACCCAAAGACTATCATTGTCCGGCTGATCAGAATAATAGGAGCCTAATTGATCATATTCGTAAAATTCAATTCCGGCTTTCGGAAAAAAGCTTTCAAAACACTCCATATACTCGTGCGTCATTGCAGGTCCGCCGTGCAGTAACAGAACTTTAATAGGACCATTACCGAATCGTTTCGTCCAGACTTTATAACCTTCTTTTAACTTAATCATCTGCACACCGCCTGCTTGATAACTTCCCGGGGTTTTAAAATTCAAATAATCACATCCTTGTTGTTTATCAACTTGGGCAAATGTTTGAAAGGATAAAACAGTTAATAATAATCCGGTCAAAACAGCTGCTAAAAATATTCGTTGTTTATACATGTTGGGCTTCTCCAATTTATTCAACTACTAGTTACATTTATAAAATAACAAATAAATAGAATAAATACTTTTTAGCACGCAGATTCTCGCTGAATAATTATGATTTTTACAGATTGTAAATTTTCAGAGGTAACAATTTTTAAGGTTATGAAGTTTATAAGTTTACAGTTGGAACGCTAAGCGCGAATGGAAAGTAGCCGCAGAAAATGGGAAAAGATAAGTTTGTAACCTCTCAGATTTTCACTTGAAATTATTTTCAATGATGCATCATCATAGTTTTGTGGGGTTTAAGCATTTTTGCGGGCGGACTTAAATACGGAATACCTAAGTTTAAGCCTCTCAGAATAAATATTGTTGCAAGAATAACAGCAAAAACGGGAATTAATTTATTCATTCTTCTTTTCATACCTGCATTAAGAAATTTGCCTACTAAAGAAGTAGCCAGCATAATTGGCGTTGTTCCCAATCCGAATAAAGCCATAAACAAAGCTCCGGATAAAGCTCCCCCGGTTGTTATTGCTCCCGCTAACGCAACATAAACAAATCCGCAAGGCAGAAATCCGTTAATTATTCCGAAAAGAAATAAAGTTTGGGGCGAACCGGTTTTAGTTAACCTGGCAAAAGCCTTCCGCACAAAACCGCTTACTAATTGATAGGGCGCAGTTACTGCTAACTTTCCTTTATATTTATTCGGCATTAAATAATAAATTAAAATAATAGCGCCTACAAAAATTGAGACGTAACTCTGTATCCCTGCGAAAGCGAAACCTTCTCCGAAAAAGCCGAAGACTAAACCAAAAAATGAATACGTTACTATCCGGCCAAGATTGTAAAGTATTCTGCTTATTACCAACTGTGTATTGTTGGCTTTTCCTATCGGTAACGCAAGAGCAATTGGTCCGCACATTCCAACACAATGAAAACTTCCTAAGAAACCAATAAGAAACCCGGTCCAGATTTCCATTTAATTTACCATTATATTTTCTTCATTAAAATAAGTAAGGGAATCAACCTTCCAATCAACTTTGATTTTCCAAAGTCCTTTTAATAAATGTTCACTCGAGAAAGATTGTTCATTATTTTTATCTAAATTTATAGACAATGAATGATCAGAATAACTATTTGACGGACGATATAATAAAATATTTCCTTCTATTTTATCGGATGGGAAAATTGAAGGGAACTGAAATATAATGCTTTCAGATTGAACTTTTACTTTTAGCTTTTCAGATAAATTATTAGTTCTTTTAATCTTATCAATTTGGTCCTGATACTTAATTTCTTTTTTATAATAATCATCAGTAACCAAATTTACATCTTTCGACATTGCAAAAGAAATAAACCAAAACGACAATCCAACAAAAATAATGTAAAAAAATAATATCCCGGTTCCCCAATTTAATTTCATTTTTTCCTTTTCTTCCTTTTTATTTTACCGAGAAAGTTTGTTTTAATAATATCAATTACTTTCCCCTTTGTCTTAACGGCTATCCGGATAGATGAACTAAGCTTTTTGACTTCTTCCAGGGGTAATATCACTAAAAGCTTTCCCTTTGCAACCCTTTGCGGTTTAACATTTAAACTTCCGCTTACAACTTTTATTTCACCTTTTTTACCAACTAATTCCAATTCCGCAGGTAAATCATCGAATGTTTTATTAATAATATCAAAATCATACAAATTGCTTATCTTATTGCCAGGCTGCTCCTGCGATAATAATCCGGCAGTTCTAACAATTGACAGCTCAAAATTAGACCTTGTTGACAGTAAAAAGAAAATTAGTCCGAATAACAATGCTAATATAATGGTGTAACCAATAGCTTTTGGTGTAAGAATTTTCCGTTTCCCGGTTTCAATTTCATTTTTCGAAGCATAGCGAATTAAGCCGGTCGGACGTTTTACTTTAGTCATTACGGTATCGCAGGCATCTATGCAAGCGGTACAGTTAACACATTCCAGCTGCGTACCATTTCGTATGTCAATCCCAGTCGGACAAACATCCACACATAAATGACAATCAACACAATCACCCAAGTTTTGCTCAACACCTTTCTTAATTTTCCCCCTTGGTTCGCCTCTTTTATAGTCATATGCAATTACGAGAGAATTTTGATCGAGCATTACACCCTGTAATCTGCCGTAAGGGCAAATTAAAGTACAGACTTGTTCACGAAAATAAGCATAGAAGAAGTAAATTATTCCACTAAATACTATCATTGCAGTAAACTTACCCATCACAGAAGATATTGGCTTGTTCGCTAATTCATAAACTCCGTCTATTCCAATAACCCAAGCCAAAAGAGCATTACCTATAAGAAAGGCAAGGATACCGAAAATAACATGTTTTAAACTTTTCTTAAAAATCTTTTTCCCAGTCCACGGAGCTTTGTTTAATATTCTTTGCTTATTTGAATCACCCTCTATCCAGTATTCTACTTTTCTAAACAACATTTCCATAAAAATAGTTTGCGGGCATGCCCAGCCACACCAAATTCTTCCATAAACCACCGTAAAAAGAAATACCGAGATAACCAATCCGATTATTGTTAGAACAAAAAGGTGAAAATCCTGAGGACCAAAAGGAACGCCAAACAATATAAACTTCCTATCAAGAATATCAAACAACATTAACGGATGACCATTGATTTTAATGAACGGTGTTCCGAATAATATTGCCAGCAATAAAACACCAACTATTTCCCGGGCATTATAAAATTTTCCTTTTGGCTTTTTAGGATATACCCAAACACGCTTTCCTTCGTCGGTTACCGTGGCTAGATGATCACGGAATTCTTCCGTATCATTTTGATTGTTTTCCATAATGTTAACACTTTCATAAATTAATGTTAATACACTAAACAAAACCTCAGCCCAATTTTATTGAACCGAGGTTAGAATAATAATGATTTTTCCAAAATATTATGTTATTTAAGAGTACTTTTTACTACTTAAATACTCTTTCCCTTTCCTTTGGCTTCAGTCCCCTTTTGAGCATTATCATCATACTTATATAATTTACCCTGGGGAGCTTTCTGATTAGGAGGGTTTGTGCCTCTTAAAGTAATAATGTAACTTTCAACATCCTGCATATCATTCGGACTTAATTGAGAACTCCATGTAGGCATTCCCTTAGCCGCAACTCCATATTTAATTGTTTTAAACAAATCCTTTGCTGTATTTCCATGGATCCAATAATCATCGGTAAAATTAGGACCAACTAGACCCTCTCCTTTTTGTCCATGGCAAGCTGCACAATGTTTAATAAATATTTCTTTACCGTTTGCTAATGAGCCAGGGTCATCAACAAATTTTACCGTGCTTTCATCAATTAATTTTCCACTTTCATTTAAAAGTTTTTGCTGAATAGCAGCTAATCTTACTTCTTCGGCATACTCATCTTCTTGTACATTACCGCTACCAATAACATGATAATTGACCATATAAATAATAGCAAAGATAATTGTACCTATAAAAACAACATTATACCACGGTGGAATTTTATTGTTTAATTCTTTAATTCCATCGTAATCATGATCAAGTAATATTTTACTTTCTTCCTCAATGGGAGTAGTTTTATTGATAGCCTGCATAAAATTTTTGAAGGGTTGCATAAATGTCTGTCCTTCAAAATCATTTTTTTCCGAATAAACCAATGCAAGCCATAAAATGAAAGCAACAAAAAGTATTGTGATTGCAACAATTACTTCTACAATACCTTCAGCCGTACTTCCGCCGGAATTGCTTTCTGCAAATATCGGAGAACTTAAAAATAGCAGAAAGAATCCTAATATAGCCCAAGTATAAGTTTTAATATTTTTCATTTCTCACTCTTTGTTAGTTTTGAATTCTTCATTGTCATCATCCAGAGGAAGATGAGACATTCTATCAACAACTTTTTTATCCATAAAAAATGTTCTGTACATTATATAAGCAAAAAACAGAAAGAACACTATCATCACAATTATGGAGAATGTATCAGTCCCCTCGGCAGATTTTAATATATTTTTAAACATATTCTAAACACCTATTTCGTTTCTGCAACTTTATTTTTAATATCTGTTCCTAATCTTTGCAAATAAGCAATTAAAGCCACTATTTTAGCATCCGGTTCTATAATAATTCCATTGTCTAACAGGGCATCTGCAATGTTATTTGCTTGCTCGTTCAAATCATCTATTGCTTGTCCTTCATAACCTTCCGGATACGGAACACCCAGTTTCCTCATAGTAGAAATTTTTGCAGGTGTAGATTCAACATCTAATTTATCTTCCAACAACCAGGGATATACAGGCATAATTGATCCCGGCGACATCTGACGAGGATTCTGCATGTGTAAATAGTGCCACATATCAGAATATTTACCTCCTATTCGTGCCAAATCAGGTCCGGTTCTTTTTGATCCCCATAAAAATGGGTGATCATAGACAAATTCACCCGCTTTCGAATATTCGCCGTATCTTTCAACTTCAGAGCGGAACGGGCGAATAAGTTGCGAGTGACAATTATTACACCCTTCGCTAATGTAAACATCTCGGCCTTGAAGTTCTAAAGGAGAATATGGTTTTACACTGGCTATTGTAGGAATATTTGATTTGATTAAATAGGTAGGAACAACTTCTACTAAACCACCAATGGAAATTACAATAAATGTAGCGACTGTAAAAAGGATAGGCTTGCTTTCTAACCATCTGTGAGCCATTCCGCGTTTTAGTTTATTTTCTCCTAATACTAAAGCAGGAGCTTCTGCCTCTTCATTTTTAGCAAAGCTTCCCAGCTTCATTGTCTTAACCAAATTATAGACTAACATTAAAAGTCCAACAAAGTATAATGTACCTCCAACAGAACGAATAATGTACATCGGAATTATTTGTAATGTTGTCTCTAAAAAGTTAGGATATTTTAATAAACCTAGCGGTGTAAACTCTTTCCACATTAAAGATTGAGTAATTCCTGACCACCACATTGGAATGACCCAAGTAACTATTCCTAACGTTCCGATCCAAAAGTGAGCTGTCGCTAATTTTTTTGAATACAGTTTAATATTAAATAACTTTGGTATCATCCAATAAAGCATACCAAAAGTCATAAATCCATTCCAACCCAAAGTTCCAACGTGTACATGAGCGGGTATCCAGTCGGTATAATGTGCAATGGCATTTACATTTTTAAGTGCAAGCATCGGACCTTCGAAAGTTGACATGCCATATGCTGTAACTCCGACTACTAAAAATTTTAGAACAGGATCATCTCTTACTCTATCCCATGCACCTCTCAGAGTTAACAAACCATTCAACATACCTCCCCAAGAAGGCATCCAAAGCATAATTGAGAAAGCAGTTCCTAACGATTGAGCCCAGTTTGGTAAAGCTGTATAAAGCAGATGATGCGGCCCTGCCCATATGTAAATAAATATTAAAGACCAAAAATGTACAATAGAAAGTTTATATGAGAATATAGGTCGATTAGCAGCTTTCGGCAGATAATAATACATCAAACCTAAGAATGGAGTCGTTAGGAAAAAGGCAACAGCGTTATGACCATACCACCATTGAACCAGCGCATCTTGCACTCCGGCATAAACAGGGTAACTTTTCAAAAAGCTGACAGGTAGTTCTATCGAATTACCAATATGTAATACCGCCACAGTGACAAACGTGGCAATGTAGAACCAAGCAGCTACGTATATATGCTTTTCTCTACGCTTGACTAAAGTTCCAATCATATTCCAGCCGAACACAACCCAAACAACTGCTATTGCAATA
>CBEVZC010000066.1:0-16525 GCA_965554225.1 uncultured bacterium
AAATAATATTATTTTAAATTTAAATAATATAAAACTATAGAGGTTGTTTTATGAAGAAAAAATTTACTAGACACAAAGTTCAATTTTATTTCTTATTGTATCTACTATTTCTTTCATAGCCATATCTTCGGAAATTAGTTTATCAATACTATTAAAAGCATGAATAACAGTTGAATGGTCTCTGCCTCCAAAATGAAGACCAATGGTTTTAAGAGATGAGCGAGTTAATTTTTTAGAAAGGTACATTGCTATTTGACGTGCTAATACCACCTCTTTTTTTCTATTTTTTTCTCTTACTTTATTTTCATCAACATCAAAATACTTACATACAACTTGGTTAATATAGTCTATGGAAATATTAGTCTCACGAACAGTTGCAATTTCCTTAACAGTCTTTTTAACTAACTCGAAGTTAATATCTGCAGATCCAAGTGAAGCATTAGCTAAGAGCTTTATTAAACATCCCTCAAGCTCACGGATATTTGTTTTTATGTTATAAGCTATATATTCAATAATATCATTAGAAAGGGATATGCCAAAGCTTTTGCTTTTGTTTTTCAAAATTGCAAGTCGGGTTTCAAAATCAGGTGGCTGTATATCAGCTGTTAAACCCCATTGGAATCTAGAAATTAGTCTTTCGTTTAATCCGTTAAGATCTTTTGGAGGTTTATCGCTGGATAAAATTATTTGTTTCCCTGCTTGATGAAGAGTGTTAAAAATGTGGAAAAACAAATCTTGGGTTTTCTCCTTTCCAATTAGAAATTGAATATCATCAATAATAAGAACGTCCATATTTTTATAAAAATTGGAAAACTCATTTACGGTATTAGATTGAATTGACTCTACAAATTCAACAGTAAAAATATCTGAAGATAAATAAATAACTCTTTTCTTATAATCATTAGCAATAATTTTATTACCAATAGCTTGAATTAAATGTGTTTTTCCTAAACCAACACCGCCATAAATAAAAAGAGGATTAAATGATGTTTCGCCGGGACTTTCGCTAACTGCAATTGCCGCCGCCCGGGCTAATTGATTGCCCTCGCCTTTAATAAAATTATCAAATCGGTAACGAGGACTTAAATAATTATCGAATGATTCTTCGTTATCTTCTTTTTTTATACCAATATATTTTTCTTTTGGAGGTTTAAGAGAAACGTCTAAATCTTCAGAAAAAAGATCCGGTTGATAAGAATCGGATTGTGATATTATATAAACCAGTTTTCCATTATCGCCAAGCATTTGAGAAATGGTCTTGTTAATAAGTGTATTAAAATGTTCCTCAATCCACTCAATAAAATAACTGTTTGGCACTTGAATTTTTAATGTGCTTTCGCTTAGTTCAACAGGTTTGATAGGAAGAAACCAAGTATTATAAGTTATAAAAGGAACATTTTTCTTAATAACCGATAAACATTCCTTCCAAACGTTTGTAGCGTTTTTGAGCTCCGATGAATTAATGGTTTTGCTTTCCAAAATAAAGTTATCCACAAAAATAAGGTAAAAAAAAGAGTTATAAACAATCAAAAAAAAACAAAGTTTAAAACCCCAAAAAAAGCATTAACAAGTTATTAACATTAAAAAACAACCGCTAACTTACTACAAAACAATACGTTAAAGCATTGTTTTTAATTGTTGTTTACATAAATAACAAAAAATCAAAAAACTAACAAACAAAGCGTTGGTTTGTGAAACGTTTCACAAAGACCGCTTATGCACAACTTATTAACATCTTTCGCGCTATTCTCTTCTGCTATGAAAATATGATTTATTTGTCATTTGAGCAAATAAAATTTTTTTTAAAATCTTAACTTCTTTCGTTATAACAAATTAAAATTTATTCTTTGTTAAAAATAACTTTTGTGTAAATTTATTTTTCTAATAAAAAAATAAAATAGGATAGAAAAATCAAAATGAAAATAGTAATTACGGGAGGCGCAGGTTTTATCGGAAGTCATTTAGCAGAGTTTTGGACCCAAATGGGAAACGAAGTAGTTGTTTTAGATAATCTAAGAAGCGGGTTTACCAAAAATATTGAAAATATTAATAATGTTGAGCTGGTTAATGCAAGTATCACAGATAGGAATCAAGTTTTTAATGTATTAGAGGGAGCGGACTATGTTTTTAATTTGGCAGCAATGATTTCAGTTCCTGAATCGATTGAAAAACCGGAAGAATGTGTAAATATAAATGTTCTAGGACTTCTAAATGTTTTAGATGCTGCAAAAAAACATAAGGTTAAAAAAGTAGTTCACTCCAGCTCTGCCGCAGTTTACGGCGACGACCCTGTGCTTCCTAAAAAAGTAGATATGCGCCCAAAACCGTTAAGTCCATATGGTATAACTAAGTTGGATGGTGAGTATTATTTACAAATGTACAAAGATCAATACGATTTAAATACAACTTCATTAAGATACTTTAATGTTTTTGGACCACGACAAGATCCAAAAAGTCAATATGCTGCTGCGGTTCCCATCTTTATTTACAAGGCTCTTAAAAATGATACAATAACTATTTACGGAGATGGTGAGCAAACAAGAGATTTTATCTTTGTTAAGGATGTTGTTAAGGCTAATGTGCTTGCTGCAAAAGAGGAAAGTATTAGCGGTGTCTTCAATGTAGCTAATGAGCAGACAATATCGATTAAACAATTAGCAAATAAAATAATTGAATTAACAAACTCTCGCAGTAGAATAGTTTATGAGGCAGAAAGACCCGGAGATATTAAGCATAGTTATGCATCTATTAAAGAGACAAGAGAGGTTTTAGGATTCGAGCCGCAGCACAACATTGACTCGGCCTTAATAGAAACAATTAATTTTTTTAAAACAAAATTATAGTTCTTGATACCATGAAAAATATTGTAATAGTTTTTACCGGGGGAACGTTTTCGATGAAAATAGACGAAAAAACCGGCAGCGCCGTCCCACATTATCTTGGGCAGGAATTAGTAAATATGATTCCTGAGATAGGAAACCTGGCAAGTATTTCGGTTTATAACTTCGGAAATTATCCTAGTCCGCATATTACTCCGGAGTTAATGCTGGATCTTTCTAAGGTAATTAGAAAGCTTATTAAAGACCCTAAGGTTGACGGAGTTATAATAACACACGGCACAGATACACTTGAGGAAACAGCTTATCTAATTGATCTAACGGTAAAAACGGAAAAGCCGATTGTACTTATCGGAGCAATGAAAACGAGCACAGAACCGGATTGGGACGGAGAAAAAAACTTAATAGATGCCATACACATTTGTAATAACGAAAACAGAGGCGTAGGTGCGCTTGTCTGTTTAAATGGAGAGATAAACGCAGCAAGCGAGGTAACAAAAACCCATACTGAAAACGTAGAAACGTTTCATAGTCTTGATTTTGGGGCCTTGGGTTTTGTTGATAGAGGCTGGGTTGTTTTTAACAGAATGCCACGTAAGCTTGAATGTATAGAGACGGATAAAATAGATTCAGATGTGGATCTCATAAAAGTATATGCCGGTATAAACAACAAATGCTTTAAATTCTCTGCAGACAGTGGTGTTCACGGGCTAGTTGTTGAGGCTTTGGGTGTAGGCAATGTTCCTCCCCCGGCTTTTGAAGGAATACAATATGTTCTTAATAAAGGGATTCCTGTTGTTTTAACATCCCGCTGCCCGGCAGGTGAAACATTGGATATATATGGTTATCCTGGAGCGGGAAAGTGGTTAAAAGAAGCCGGCGTTATTTTTACAGATTATTTGAATGGTCAGAAAGCAAGGATAAAGCTTATGTTGGGTCTGGGCAAAACAAAGGATATAGATGAAATAAGAGAGCTTTTCTAGTGAGTTTTACAGATAAATATGAGGAGAACAAGCGATGGATTCCCTCCGTAATATTAATTCCCATTGCTATACTTTTAATTCTTAACCACGGAAGATTTATACTTGTTTTGGATCATATTAACTTATTGTTCCACGAAGGCGGACATGGAATATTTAGAATATTCGGTAAATTTATATACACCGCCGGCGGATCGCTGATGCAAATTATTATCCCGTCATTGTTTATTTACTATTTCTTATCAAACAGAAAAGGGGTAGGTGTACAGATAAGTTTGTTTTACTTGGCTGAAAATTTAATGAATATTGGTGTTTATGCTGCCGATGCTAGAGCGCGTAGACTTCCTTTGCTTGGAGGTAATAAAGTTTACCACGACTGGCATTATCTTTTAAAAGAGATGGGAATGTTGAACTATGACCAAGTTGTCGGAAATTTGTTTTTCTATTCTGCAATCGCTGTTATGATGGCGGGAGTTTTACTCCCTCTGATTATGAAAGATTACAAAGAGTCGAATATAGAGCTGAACCTCTAAGCAGAATTTTAAATTGGTTTTTTAATTAATTACTTTTGCAAACTATTGATTTACAAATCAGGAAACGGAATGAAAAAGAAAATATTAGATTTTTTTATAGTATTTTTTCTCACAAGCATAGGATTGTCGGCTCAAAGCTTTAAGTTCGCAGCAATGTCCGACTCTCGCGGTCCGTACAACGGTGTGAATGATCCCGTACTTTCAACTTTAGCAAGTCATTTGGTTGAATCTCAGCCGGATGTAAAGTTTGTGGTTTTTGCTGGGGATTTTGTTAACGGGAACGAGCACAATCCGGAAAAAACTTTGCGGGAATTAAAACACTGGAAAGATGTAATGTCTCCGGTATATAATAATAAAAGAATGATTTGGCCAAAAATTTGGCCGGTAATAGGAAACCACGAGGTCAGAAATCGCAAAGATGAAGATAATTTCAGAAAAGTATTTCCTAATGTTTTCTCAAACGGACCGGATGACGAGAAAGGATTATCATATTCGTTTGACTTTCAAAACTCGCACTTTGCTATGGTAAATACAGATAATTGGTACTACGGAGATCCACTGGATACTACGGACGACAGAAGAGATTGGCATTATGTTAAGCATTTAGACTGGCTGGAAAATGACCTTGCTGCAGCAAGAAAAAGAGGAGTTGAACATATTTTTGTGTTTAGTCATGAAATGGCGTTTCCTACAGGGGGTCATTTAAGAGACGGTCTGCCCAATCTTGGCCGCCACCTAAAGCTGCCATTAGACTCAACAAGAACGTGGTACTTAAATAGAAGAAACAAGTTTTGGGATTTGCTGAAAAAACATCATGTAGATGCACATATTTGCGGACACGAACACCGTTATGCCAGGCAATCGGTTGAAGGAGTATACGAAATAATTAATGGAAGCGCAGGCGCACCGGTTTATCACCTTAATCCTAAATACAGAACGACAAACGTAGACTCGGTTTATCCCGGAGATGAGATGAGTTATGCCGAAGCTGAAAAACATTATAAGGTGTTAAATTATTTTTACGGACCGGGAGAAAACTCGCAGGCTTCAAGAAACTTTGTGGGATTAAAAGCATTTAATTACTCAGTTTACAATGTACAAAATGATTCTATTGTGGTAGAGACATACGGTGCCTTTCCTAAAGAAAAAACTAGAAATGTCTTAGATTCCCCTATAAAATTAATAGATAAGTTTGTTATAAAAAACACTGCGACATTAAAAGACAGTTCAAATATGTGTAAGTGAGGCAATTGAGACCTGATAGAGGACAATAGAAACTTTAAAAATGATTCATTACGTGATTTGTGAAAGCTGCACGTACTTTGGGGTTTAACAAAGCACAGGCAGGGAACATACAATAATCAAAAAAATATTACTAATACAGCACCCTAAAATGCCAGTCTGTCAGAAACCAGATTAAAACTATTGTGTTGGTTTTTAATTTCCTTTTCATTTCAAACTGTGATTATGCGCACGAGAAAAATTTTTTACTTGACAAAAATAAATTTTTACCGTAGTTTCGCTTTATAAAACAAAGTGCTTTATTTTTGGAGGCAAAAATGGATGATCAAAAAGCTCTCGAAGAATTATCCTACATAAAACAGATTATGCAGGATAGCAGAAAAACGGTTGTCGATAACGGCATCGGGTATATAACATGGGGCATTATAATAGTTATGGGACTTATGTCGTCATATTTTATGATTGTCAATAAGATTAAAAATAATTACGAATTGAATTGGATTATTCTTATAGGAATAGGATGGATATTCTCTTTTGTTTCTGCAAGAAAGGACAGAAAATATAAGTCCACAACAATGGCTGGAAAAATACTTGCAGGTATTTGGTTTTCTTCCGGTATTGCAATGACAATCGTTGGTTTTGTCGGTCCTGTTTCAGGAGGAATAAAAGGGGTTTTTGTAAGCGCTGTAATTTCAATAATACTTGGGGTTGCTTATTTTGTGAGCGGTATTGTTTATGGCAGCCGGTGGATTACCCTGTTGTCAATAGGTTGGTGGGCTGGAGCTATCCTAATGCTTTTTTGGCCAGGTATGCAAGTGTTTTGGATTATGTCGTTAATGATGATTTTTTTTCAAATAATTCCGGGT
The DNA here is from genome assembly GCA_965554225.1 of uncultured bacterium. GTDB lineage: Bacteria > Bacteroidota > Ignavibacteria > Ignavibacteriales > Melioribacteraceae > BMS3ABIN04. Next base: position 6,459 of record CBEVZC010000066.1, read on the forward strand.
CTATTTCTTTACCAACAAGCAAAAAAGGAGCTTGCTGGTTAAATGAAAGATTTCGATTACCATCAGTTAAACGATATTATTCATTCAAGAATCAGACTCGCTATTATGTCGGTTTTGATTGCTGTTGATGAAGCGGAGTTTAATTTTTTAAAAGAAAAGGTTAAAACAACCGATGGTAACCTAAGCGTTCATTTAAGAAGGCTGGAAGATGCCGGTTATATTAATGTAAAAAAAGAGTTTGTCGGAAGAAAACCGGTTTCTTCTTACAGTCTAACAACAAAGGGTAGAAAAGCTTTTGAGGCTTATGTTGAGAGTTTGGAAAAATTAATTAAAAAGAAATGATATTTTTTATTGATTAGCTTTATAAAACAAAGTTCTTTATAAACAAAAAGGAGAATTGTAATGAAATCAAAAACAGCTTTTATAATCCCGGTATTTATGATGATGCTAACAGTTTTATACGGAAACACCAAGTATTCAGGCGTAACATCATTAATTAAAAAAGCTAAAGAAACTTCTAAAGAGGCTTTTGTTAAACACGATGCAAATTTGTACAAACAATCAATAGGATTGTGTGAAAGAGCGCTATCGGCAGAGCCGCAAAATGCGTTGGCTAAATACTATTTAGCATATAATCAATACCGCTTACTAATTATGCCGGCAAAAAACACAGATGAAAATTTATTTGATATATATTTTGATAAAGCCGTTCAAAATGCAAAAAGGATTAACAATCAAAAGGGTTTTGAATCGGAGGCTAACACACTGCTTGCCGCAATCTATATGATGAAATTAGGTAAAAATAAATCTGAAGCTCCGGCTTTGGCGCAAAAAGTTTACGCGCTTCTAGGTAAGGCTCAAGCATACGATTCACTAAATCCGCGTATATACTTAGTTAAAGGAATAATGCTTTTTCATACGCCTAAAATGTTTGGCGGAAGCGCACAAAAAGCACTGGACAACTTTAACAAAGCAATTCCGCTGTTCAAGAAAAAAACCGGCAATTCAATTGAATGGGGATTTTTGGAAACCCTAGCGTGGAAAGGTCAGGCACTAACCAAATTGAACAAACCGGAAAAAGCCGAAGAAGTTTATAACAAAGCGTTAAAAACGGAACCCGGATTTTCTTGGGTAAAATATGTGCTTCTTCCGGCTTTAATAAAACAGAAGACAAAACCGATCTCAGAAAACCCGGGGAACAACGAACAGGTTTCTTCAATTAAGATAATTATTAAAAATCTAAGCGATAATAAAGGCAATGTTAGGATTGGTTTAAGCAATTCGGAAGAAAAGTTCGAGTCGAATAATTTTTATAAAAAAGCAGTAGTAAACATCAAAAATAATACGGCAAAATGTACTTTCGAAAATATTCCTTTTGGAACATACGCAATAAAATTTTACCACGATGAAAATCTGAACAAGGAATTGGATAAAAATTTTTTCGGAATTCCTACGGAAGATTACGGATATTCAAATAATGCAACAGGAAATTTTGGTCCAGCAAGTTTTGGTGATGCAAAATTTGTAGTTGATAAAAAAGAAATTAAAATTAAAATGGATGCACAATAAAGGAATAACAATGATAAACCGCATGAAAAATCTGTTAGTAATACTATTTGTTCTGTTTGGATTGAAGTCCGTTTATTCTCAAAATCTTAGCACCGTAAGCGGAAAAGTAATTGACGAAAACCAAAAGCCGCTTCCGTATGTAAATGTTTATATATTAAAAACAACAGACGGAGCAATGACGGACAAAGAAGGGAATTTTAAGTTTAAAACGAATATAAGTGAAAAATCTATTCTGGTTGCAAGCATGGTCGGATATAAAAAGTCGGAAACCGAATTGGATTTCTCGAAAAGCAAAAATTTTGCAAAATTAAAAATTACTCTGCTGCCTGAAATCGTAAGGCTGGACGAAGCGATAGTAATGGGCAGTTCATTCGGTTCTGAAAAAGGTAAAGGAGTTGTTATAAAAGCAATGGATGTAATGACAACTCCCGGCGGTGCTGCGGATATTTTTCAATCGCTTAAAACAATGCCCGGACTGACGCAAGTATCGGAAAGTGCGCAATTATATGTCCGCGGCGGTGACCCTACGGAAACAGTAACTTTAATCGATCAAGCATCGGTTTATCATCCGTATACATTGGAATCTTCTTACGGCGGTCTGTTCTCAAACTTAAACACAGTGGCTGTTAAAAGTATGTATTTTTCAAGCGGTGGATTTTCGGCAAAATACGGAAATGTACTCTCCGGAGTTTTGGATATTGAAACGAAAAACTTACCAATCACCAAAACATTTAATTTAGGAATTTCAATGGCATCGGCTTCGTTAAGCGGAGCAGTTCCGGTTGTTGAAGATAAACTGGGATTTCGTTTTTATGCGCAGCAGAGTTTTATTAAACCAATTATGTGGCTGAACGGAGTATTAGACGCTTTCACAACTACACCAACTTCGAAAAACTTAAATGCTTCGTTGGTTTATAAGTATTCTAAAACAGGTAGAATAAAATTGTTCGGTTTGTTTGCCGACGATAAACAAGGTGTGAATGTTGAAAGAGCAGAGTACAACGGAACCTTTAATGGGAACAGCAGTAACAATTTTGTAAATCTGCAATTAACGGATATTGCTTTTTCCGATATTGTTCTAAAAAACAGCATTTCTTTTAATACATATAAAAACATTTGGAAATTGGGGGTGTTGGATTTAACACAGAAAGACGATGTATTTCAAATTAGATCGGATGCTGAGAAAATAGTTTCTTCAAAGTTAAAAATTTTAGCTGGTGCGGAGTTTGAAAAAAGAACGCGATATTATATCGGAACTATTCCAAAAGATGATTTTGATATTCGCACAGATGCCAAGGGGGAAGTTTTGAACGATAAACTGACGGGCAGCAGATTTGGTGTTTACACGGAAATTAGAAGAACAGACCTTTTTAACATAAAGCACTTATTTGGGATTGGCGGAGTAAGATCGGATTACATTCCTCAGTTAAAAATAATTTCAGTCGATCCGAGGTTTGGAATTGGTTATAAATTAAACGAAAAGTCAACAATAAAATTCGGATGGGGAATATTTCATCAAATTCCCGATGCACGATTGTTTAGCAAATCGGATGGAAATCCTAATCTTAAATCTATGCAGGCAACCCACTATGTTGTTTCTTATGATTATAAAATTGACGACAATAATTCGTTTAGGGTGGAAGGTTACTATAAAGATTACAATAGTCTGCCGCTTGAAAACAAGCTGGTAAATTATAATAATGATGGAAAAGGATTTGCAGAAGGAATCGATATGATTCTGAAAGGAAAGTTCCCTTTCGGATTAAACGGCTGGATTTCTTATGGATTTATTAACACCAAAAGAAAATGGCTGGCGGACGAAGCGCTAACAAGCAGCGATTTTGATATTACTAATAATTTATCTTTGGTTGCAAAATATAATTTATCGGCAATGTGGCAAATAGGGATAAATTTCAAATATGCAACTGGTAGACCGTTTACTCCCGTTGTTTCGTCTGTTTATCAGGAAAAACGAAAAATTTTTGAACCGATTTACGGAATCAATAATTCGGAACGATATCCCGATTATAGAAGATTGGATTTTAGAATTACTCACATGAATCAGTTGTTCAGAAAATATTTTGCAGTGTTTTACATCGAAGCATTAAACATTCTGAATTTTAATAATTTGTTTGGCTATTCATATAATGAAAATTACACTCAGAGAAAAATAATTAAGAGTTACTTTGGAAGAAGAACAATAGTGATTGGAACCAGTATAGATTTTTAACTTAATAACGAAAGATTTTTTTGCTCTGTTAGTCAACAGAATTACTCAATTAAAACCTGAGCTTAGTTGTTCTTATTGTTTAATAAACGCGGCGAGGTATTACAACAATAATATTTTATTTGTTTTTATAAGCGTCTCCTCTCAAAACCACTCTCTAAAATTTTACAATCGTTAGTAAAAAAAATTTAGTTTATTTGTAACAATTTTCTTGTTTACTTCGTCTTTAACTTTAGAAGCATGATATTAAAAAACACAAAATACAATTTTCTCATTCAGCAGAACAAAGATAAAATTTACAGTTATGCTCTTTACATGTTAAAAAACAAGCTTGATGCAGAAGATGTTACTCAAGAAGTATTGATAAAAATTTGGAAAAACATAGGCGGTTTTAAAATATCATCGGGTAAAGCATGGATTATGAAAACAACACACAATTTATGTATAGATTTCTTAAGGAAACGCAGCATAATGAATAACAAAGAAATGTCATTCGATTCCATGAATGATGATAATAGTTTTACAAATCAAAGCGTTGGAAGTATAGTTTATAATTTCCCGGACGTTTTAGCCGCAGAATCGATAAAAAAAGCAATACGAAAATTGCCGGAAAAATTAAGGAGCGTATTTGTTCTGTATGAAATTGAAGGACTAAAGTATAGGGAAATTAGTCTGGCTCTTGATGTTCCCATAAACAGTGTAAAAGTTTATTTATTAAGAGCGAGAAAGGAATTACAAAAGCAATTAAGAGTATTAAGTGTAGGGCAGGTGGCTTAAATGAATCAAAAATTGGAAAATGAAATAATTGCAGTTGCATACGGCGAAGCAAATCTTTTTCTGAAAAGAAGAATAAAGAGCTTGGCAAAAAGGGACGAAGAAGTTCGTCGTTTATTAAGAGAATATTCTAAAACCGCCAATAAAGTCAGGGATATTAAAACAGAATTTCCTGAAGAAATAATTAAAGAAGCAAAGAGTAAAATTAAAGTTCGGCATGGAAAAGAAAACGGATTTTTGCTCGATTTTTACTCTTTAGTTTTTGCCAAACCGCTTGTTTCTTTTTCTGCAGTGGTTTTACTGGTTGGTGCTATAATTGTTTCTTCGGTTATTTATAAAAAAGAAACGTTAAGAACAGTTTATTCCCGGCAGCAGATTTCACTTGCCGATAGACAAGTAAAACAAACTTTAGCGCTTGTGGGAAAATTTTTTGACAACACAACTCAAACCTTAGAAAAACAAGTATTTGTCCGCCAAATAGGCGAACCGATTCAGAAAAGTTTTAACACGGTAAATAAATTACTTTCAGGAGAAAATAAAAATGAAAAACATAATTAAAATAGTTCTTCCGTTGATGCTACTGCTAACAGCATCGTTGTTTGCACAAGAGGAAAATTATTCAAAGTATCCGGGATATGTAAACTTTGGAAACTTATCCGTTTTTGAAAAAGGCGAAGAGGCAACCGAGGTTTTGATCGATTCCAACTTGCTGAGAATGGTAGCAAGCTTTACTCAAGGTAAAGACGATGATTCGAACGAACTCTCCGGTTTAATCGGCGGTTTGAAGCTTATAAGAGTAAACTCTTTTGAGGTTTCACCGAGCAGTAAATCGGAATTAATATCCAAGGTTAAAAAGATAGAAAAAGACCTAAGAAAGAAGAATTGGCAAAGAATGATTATGACCAAATCCAAAGGTGAAATAACCAATATTTTTGTTAAAACAGGAAAAAAATCTAATAAATTTGTAGGTCTTGCAATTATGTCAATTGACGAAGGCGGAGAAGCATCTTTTGTAAATATAGTTGGAAACATTGATATGAGAACTATCGGTAAGCTATCCAAAAAGTTTGATATTCCGGGGCTCGATAGCTTAAAGAACAAGTAACTAATTTTAGAAAAAGAGATAATGAAATGAAACTAAAACAAACGGGTATTGTCGCATTGTTAATATTGCTGGTCTTTTCATTAAGCGGATGTATTGGAACAAACAATAACTTCAAACAAATAAGAAATCAGCTGCTTGCCGGTTCAAAGGATAAATTTGAGCGTGAGATAGAATTTTCAGTTGGTAAATTCGGACTAAAATTTGCCGGGAGTTTTGTTAAGTTTGCGGACACTGATGTAAATGTGGAAGAAATGTTAGACCAAATTTCGTTCATTCAGGTTGGTGTTTATAATAGAACAAAAAGCAAATCTTTTCAACCGTCTAATATCGGATTAAAGCAGTTAGGCCGCAAATTAAATGAAAACGGCTGGCGGTATATTGTAAAAAATATAAGCAATGATGAAATTACAACCGTTTTCTTAAACAAAAACAACGAAGGACAACTAAGCCGTATTCTGGTAGTAAATTATTCAGATGATGAGTTGGTTCTTGCAGAAGTGTTAGGCAATTTGGAAAAACTAATTCAGCAGGCGATAAAGGATGACGGAATAAGGTTTGAAATCACGGATAACTAAGCAACTTTTCTTTTTTTAATGAGTCTAATATTTCAAATAATTATAAACACACGGAACTCTAAATTACGGATACGGAACAATTCATAAAATTTTATATAGTGGCTCTGTCTTTATTGGCTTTATTAAAGATTAACCTATTTGCAACAAACCCTCCTCGGCAAGTAAACGCATATAAAGTGCATGAAGAAATTAACCTTGATGGAAACCTGGATGAACCTGTCTGGAAAAATCCACCGGTTGATCATTTTATACAAAGCAAGCCCGACGAAGGAAAACCCGCAACCGAGAAAACAGATGTTTGGATTGCTTACGATGAAAATTATATTTATGTAGCTGCAAAATTATACGAATCAACCCCCGACTCTATTGACCAAAGTCTTTTTAGAAAAGATGATATGGATAATACTGATTTTTTTGGCGTTGGTTTTGATACTTATCACGATAAAAGATCGGGATACTTTTTTGGTGTTAATGCCGCAGGTTCGTTAACCGACGGAGTTATTTCCAACGATACCGATCTGGACGATTCTTGGGATGGCATTTGGGAAGGGAAAACAAAAATAAACAGTGACGGATGGAACTTGGAAATGAGAATTCCATTCTCGCAACTTAGATTTAATGAAGCGAAAAATATGGTTTGGGGAATTAATTTTACTCGTACTATTAAACGTAAAAACGAAGAGGATTTTTATGTTATGGTTCCTCAAGACGAAAGCGGTTTTGCTTCCCGTTTTGCGGAACTGCACGGATTAATTGGAATTAAGCCCAAAAAACGAATAGAAGCATTTCCATATTTTGTACAAAAAGCTCAGTTTCTGGTTCATGATAATAATGATCCGTTTTATAAAGGAAATCAATTTCAAACAACAATAGGCGCTGATTTTAAAATTGGTATTGGATCAAACTTGAATCTAGACCTTACTGTTAATCCCGATTTTGGTCAAGTTGAGGTTGATCCCGCAGTAGTAAATTTATCCGCATTCGAAACTTTTTTTCGGGAAAAGCGAAAATTTTTTATTGAGGGGCAAAGTATATTCAGATTTGGATCCGGCGGTTCAAACAGTAATTGGAACTTTAGCTTTTCAAATCCAAGATTGTTTTATTCAAGAAGAATTGGAAGGCGACCGCAGGGAGATGTACCGGATTACGATTTTGTAGATTTTCCTAAAGAAACAAGAATACTTGGTGCTGCCAAGCTTTCCGGAAAACTTAAGGGTGATTGGTCGGTTGGAGCTATTAGCGCTGTTACGCAAAGAATGTTTGCAAATTACTTTTTAAATGATGTGAAACGAGCCTTTCATGTTGAGCCGCTAACACATTACGGAGTTTTTAGAACTCAAAAAGAATTTCACAAAGGAAAACAAGGTCTCGGCCTTATTTTTACATCCGTCAATCGGGATTTGAACACGCCGGAATTAAAGGACTTGCTCAATAGTCAAGCTTATACTTTTGGGCTAGACGGCTGGACTTTTTTCAATGGTGATGATTATGTTTTATCTGCAGCGTTTGCAGGCTCGTTTGTTAAAGGATCGAAGCAGGGTATGATTTCTCTGCAGGAAGAACCTTACAGATACTTCCAAAGACCCGATGCGACGTATGAGAGATTAGATTCGAACATAACTTCTTTAGCCGGGTGGTACGGCAGAGTTTCGTTAAATAAACAAAACGGAAATTTCTATTTTAATACGGCTATAGGCGCAAGCTCTCCCAAGTTTGAATTCAACGACATGGGTTTTCAACGAATTGCCGATAGAATAAACGGGCATTTGGTTTTAGGATACAGATGGTTTCAGCCGGACGGATTATTCAGAAGGAAATCTCTGTATTTGGCACATTTTAGAAATTTTGATTTTGAAGGCAACGCACTAAATAACGGAATATTTTCGTTTGGTCATCTTGAGTTTATGAATTATTATAGGATTGGTTATCAAACCAGCTATAATTTTAGAACATTGTCTAAAACCCTTACTCGTGGCGGTCCGCTAGCCGAAAATCCGAGAACTTTCTGGTTTGGAGCCAACATTTCTTCGGATTCCAGAGAAGATGTTGTTCTCAATTTGAATGGTGACTTTAGCACAGATGAACTCGGGGGAAATTCACATTCCGTGGGACTGGAAGTTAGCTGGCGCCCTGGCACTCAAGTTAATTTAAGTGTAGAACCCGAATATTCGCATCGATTCGAAAAAACACAGTATGTTGATACATTTGATGATAAATTTGCTAAATCTACTTTTGGCGGAAGATATGTTTTTGCCGAACTAAATCAAGAAACGATCTCAGCTAATATTAGACTAAATTGGACTTTCACGCCAACGCTTAGTCTGCAGTTGTTTCTACAACCGCTGATTTCGGTTGGAGACTATTCTAATTTTAAAGAGCTTGCCAAGCCTAGATCCTTACGATATAACGAATACGGAACAAACGGATCAACAATTGTTTATGATTCTGATTCAGAAGAATACACAATAGATCCCGACGGTAATGGTCCGGCAGAGCAATTCGATGTATCAAATCCGGATTTTAATTTCAAATCTATACGCGGAACAGTGGTTTTCCGTTGGGAAGTTTTGCCCGGTTCAATTTTCTTTCTGGTCTGGTCGCACGATAGAACAAATTTTAATGATCCGGGAAATTTTAATTTCGGCAGAGATATTAGCAATTTATGGAAAGCAAATTCAGATAATATCTTTTTGGCTAAGTTTACATATTGGTTGAATATATAATTTATAGTTCAAAATTATTATGCTTTATTATGAGTTGTTTTGTTTGGTCGGTTGCTTAATTCTCTTCGAATACTTTATAACCATAAAAAGAATAAACATAAGCAAATCACTTATAATAGTAACTTTCATTGTGATTTCTCTGTTTGGTAATTTGATTATCCCCCACAAATGATACAGGCTTGAGAATATAACAGTTATTATTGACAGGAAATAAAAAGTAGCTGTAAATGATTTTGACAAATTAGAATTGAGATATTTTGAAATTATATAAGCAAGAAATAAATAGAAAACCGGCGCGGCTGCAGTCATTAACCTTTCAAAATCGTTACCGAACAGGCTGCTTATAACCACAAAAACGAAAAGTGTAATTAAGTAATAATGCTTTTTAAAATATTCAATAAAATCCTTAAGAAAAATAAACGGTATAATCATAAACGGAGTAATGGGAATTAGGAATCTTTTAACTAAAGCTTGATAGCTGAAAAAGGAAGACCAACCACTGTAAATTTGTGTAAGGTAATTTTCTTGAGATGGATTGGGAATTAAAAGCCTTATTAAAATGAAAAGGGCAATTGCCAGAAAGGAAAATAGGGTGAGTTGTAAGAAATCCTTTTTATCAAATCGTTTTTCATATAAATAAACATAACCAACCGGAATTATCAGCAGAGCAGCTTCACGCGTTAGTATGCCCAAAGTTAAAACTATTCCGAAGAATACCCAGCGCTTTTCAGCAAGCAGTAAAAATGAAAAAAAGAGAAGAAAGTATGCAATTGTATCGGAAAGCTGGTAATAATCAAAGGCTAAAAACTGAAAAAAATACCTGTTAAAAACAAAAGCAGTTGTAATAAACAAAGATAATTTTTTATCAAAACCGTGGAAAGAAAGGATGCGGAAAAAGACACAGGCAAGAGCAACAAGAAAAGTTGAGTTTAACAAATAAAAACTTAAATCAATATTTACCGGAAATATTCCGGCCAGCCAAGGAGCAAAAATTCTGTAAACATAAGGATGCGGAACGCTTAAATTTAATCCGGGAGAAGATAGAGCCATATCTCTGTACTTGGCTAAATCGATATTTGCATATTGAGGCAAGT
>CBEVZC010000067.1:0-16515 GCA_965554225.1 uncultured bacterium
GAAAAGAAGAATTTAAAGATTTTTGTTGATCATACATTTATTTATACCGGTTCAATAGCAAAAATAAAAGAACTGATTAGAGAAGGTGAGTTAGGTGAAATAAAGTATTTTGATTCGGTAAGAATAAATCTTGGACTTTTCCAGCATGATGTAAACGTAATATGGGATTTAGCTCCGCATGATCTTTCAATAATGCAGTATTTAATGGAAGATTCAAAAGTAGTTGGTGTTGCGGCTAACGGAGTAGCGAATTATTCTGATCATGAAAATGTTGCTCATTTATCCGTATATTTCCAGAACAATACTTTTGCACATTTCCATGTCAATTGGACATCGCCGGTTAAAATTAGACGTATGATTTTAGGCGGAGATAAGAAAATGCTGGTTTTTAATGATATGGCAAATATAGAAAAAATTAAAGTCTATGATAGCGGTGTAGAAATGAAAACGGCTGAAAAGATTCATCAAGCTCTTATACAATATAGAATTGGTGATATGTATTCTCCTAAAGTTGTTCAAACCGAAGCATTGAATTTAGGTGCGAAAGAGTTTATTAATTCAATTATGGAAGACCGCTTACCGCTCACAAACGGTTATGACGGTTTGAAAGTAGTTAAAATTCTGGAAGCAAGTGAAAGATCAATTAAACACAAAGGGCAACTAATTAATATCGATTAAAATAAGAATCCGGCGTATGGAATTAAAAAAAATAGTAGATGTCAAATTAGGTAAAAATGTTAAAATATTTGATTTTGTTAACCTTTATGGTTGTTCTATAGATGACAATTCTCAAATTGGTACTTTTGTAGAAATTCAAAAAAATGCTACTGTCGGAAAAAATTGTAAAATTTCTACTCATACATTTATTTGTGAAGGTGTTCACATCGGTGATAATATTTTTATAGGTCACAATGTTACCTTTATAAATGATATATACCCTCGTGCTACAACATCTCACGGTGAAAAGCAGACGGAAGCCGATTGGGATTTAGTGGAAACGTTTGTGGAAGACGGTGCTTCGATTGGTTCTTCGGCTACAATTCTTGGCGGTGTTACAATAGGAGAAAATGCAATTGTTGGCGCCGGAGCAGTTGTTACAAAGGATGTCCCTCCAAATACTATTATTGCCGGGGTTCCTGCCAAGGTTATTAGAAAAATTAAATAAATTAAAATTCAATTTCTAAAATTTATGCCGTCTTTTTAAGACGGCATTTTTTCTATTTAGTTATTGTAAAATTTCTCATAATTCATATTAACATTTTTAATTTTATTCTTAATTTGCTATTGATAGAAACTCCGAGGTTTCGGAAACCTTGGAGGTTGATATAGTAAAAATCAAGCTTGCTTAATCCGAATCTCGTTCTTATTCATTTCTTTGTGCATACTCTGGAATTGATTATTTTTCAATAGTAGAAGAATTATTTTATCTATAACTTTAGGATTAACAATGCTTAGAATTTCGGTAAATACTTATGAATAAACATTATGATTTTATTGTAATTGGAGCAGGAATAGTCGGACTTGCGACGGCTTTAAAAATTCTAGAGCATCAGCCATCCGCAAGCTTATTAGTTCTTGAAAAAGAAAAAGATATAGCAATGCACCAAACCGGAAATAACAGTGGAGTTATACATTCCGGTATTTATTATAAACCGGGAAGTTTGAAAGCAACTAATTGTAGGAAGGGGTATGAAATGCTCCTCAACTTTTGCGATACTAATGATGTAAAATATAATATTTCAGGGAAAGTTATAGTTGCTACAAACGAAGAGGAATTAACATCACTCGACAAACTATACCAACGCGGAGTTGAGAACGGATTAGATGGTCTTAAAATCCTTGATTCCGAAGAATTAAACAAAATTGAACCTTATGCCAAAGGTGTAAAAGCTATTTTTGTTCCTCAAACAGGGCGAATTGATTATTATGAAGTTGCGAAAAAATATTTTGATGTAATCAAAAATAACGGGGGTACAATTAAGTTTGATAATGAAGTAAAAGAAATAAACCAAACCTCGGAACTGTTGGAGGTTAAGACACAAAGCAATATGTTTAACTGTAAATATTTGGTTTCTTGTGCCGGTTTATATTCCGATAGAATTGCAAAACTTACACATCCCGATTTGCCGTTAAGAATTATTCCTTTCCGCGGAGAATATTATAAAATTAAAGAATCCAAAAAGTACTTGGTTAACTCGCTTATTTATCCGGTACCAGACGATAGATTCCCATTTCTAGGGGTTCATTTCACTAAAATGATTGACGGAGAAGTTGAAGTTGGACCTAATGCGGTGCTTGCTTTTAAACGTGAGGGATATAAAAAGACAAACATCAGCTTAAATGATTTACTGGAAACATTTAGTTGGCCGGGCTTTCATAAAGTAGCCGCTAAATATTGGAAAACCGGTTTTGGAGAGTTTCATAGATCCTACAGCAAAAATGCATTTGTGAAAGCTTTACAAAAAATGGTTCCTACAATAACTGGTGAAGATATTGAACCCGGTGGTGCCGGTGTACGTGCTCAGGCATGTGACAAAAATGGCGGTTTATTGGATGATTTTTATTTTGTTGAGGATAAAAATATTCTTCATGTTTGTAATGCTCCATCGCCAGCTGCTACTGCTTCTCTTGCAATCGGAGAGTATATTGCAAAAAAAATATTATCGGTTTGAATTAATTTGTATATTAAAAATTCATTTTTTTATGTATAATACTTATTTTTTAAGATCTTAATTGGATAAAAGAATAGAAAAACTTTTTGTTGTTGGCGTTGATTTTTTAACAATCAATCTAACATGGTTTGTTTATTACTACCTTCGCGTAGAATCTGGTATTTTTTCAATTTTTAGCCGACCTGATTTTCTGATTACTTTACCTGTAGTTTATTTTTATTGGTTAATAATTTTTACATTTGTCGGGATGTACAGAACCTGGTTTGCACGCTCCAGATTCGATGAATTAGCAACGCTTTTTAAAGCTTCTTTTGTAGGAATTTTTATTCTTTTCTTTCTCATCTTTTATGATGACTTATCCCACGGTGCAACTTCTTCTACCCGGTATATTATTTTTCTATACTGGGCGCTCTTTCTATTATTCGTTGGTACAGGTCGAATATTTGTTAGAAGTCTCCAGCGTAATCTTCTTATTAAAGGTATAGGAAGAAAGAATGCAATTATTGTAGGTTTTAATTCAAAAGCACATAACATTCAAAGTACAATTTTGAAAGCTAAAGCTCTTGGACTTGATGTTGTTGCATATGTTGCCGTTAAAAAAGAGAATATAGGTAAAAAGTTTTTAGGTATTGAAGTTTTAGATACTTACGAGAATATTACAAAAGTAATTGATAAAACGAATGCTAACGATATAATTTTAGCTCTTGAAAAACATGAAGATGATGTTTTAATAAATGTTATAAGTAAATGCGAAGAAAAAAATGTGGGACTTAAAATTGTACCTGATCTTTATGAAATTATAAGCGGTCAAGCCAGAACTAATCAAATTTACGGTTTTCCATTAATAGACATTATGCCCCAGCTGATGCCGGAATGGGAAAAAAAATTGAAAAGAATTATGGATATTATTATTTCTTTACTTATTTTACTAATTACTTTACCTTTTACAATTTTAGTTACTCTTTTAATAAAATTGGAAAGCAAAGGACCTATATTTTTTACACAAGAAAGAATGGGACTCAACGGTAAAGTTTTTAAGGTAATCAAGTTTAGGTCAATGATTGATAAAGCTGAAGAATATTCCGGACCTGTATGGTCAACAAAAGAGGATCCTAGAATAACCAAAGTTGGTCGTTTTATTAGAAAAGTTAGAATGGATGAAATTCCCCAAATGATTAATGTCCTTAAAGGAGAAATGAGCTTAGTTGGACCAAGACCGGAAAGACCGTATTTTGTTGAGAGACTGACAAAGGAAATTCCATTGTACAAAAGAAGGTTGAAAGTAAGACCCGGTGTAACTGGCTGGGCACAGGTTAAACATAAATATGATGAAACTATTGAAGATGTTAAAATTAAACTTAGATTTGATCTTTTTTATATTGAAAATATGTCTTTGCGAATGGACTTTAAAATATTATTTAGAACAATATTTGTAGTATTATTGGGGAAGGGACATTTTGACTAATTCAGAATTTAACGGAAAAGCTATTGTTATAATTCCAACATTTAACGAGCTTAATAATATTCAAAAATTAATTCCCGAGTTACGAAACTTATATCCGTTTCTGGATATTCTTGTCGTTGACGATAATTCGCCGGATGGAACAGGTGATTTTGTAAAAACTTTATCTGAACAAGATCAGGCGGTTCATTTGATCGAAAGAGAAGATAAGCTTGGCTTAGGTACAGCTTATGTTGCAGGCTATAAGTACATGCTTGCAAACAACTACGATATAGCTTTACAAATGGATGCCGATTTTTCACATGATCCTAAGGAGATTAAAAATTTCTTAAATAATCTTGATAAATATGATCTTATTATCGGAAGCAGGTATATACAAGGTGTTAATGTAATAAACTGGCCTATGCAGCGTTTATTGCTGTCATTCTTCGCTAATAAGTATACTAAGTTTATTACCGGCTTACCTTTATGTGATTCAACCGGTGGTTTTAAGTGTTTTAAGCGTAAAGTATTGGATTCTATTGAACTGGATTCAATTAAATCAAACGGGTATGCCTTCCAAATTGAAATGAATTTTAAAGCTTGGAAAATGGGATTTAAAATCGGTGAAATTCCTATAATATTTATGGATAGAGTAGAAGGTAGTTCTAAAATGTCCAAAAAAATTGTAAGGGAAGCAATTCTTATGGTATGGAAATTAAGATTAAGAAGTATTTTCGGAATTCTAAATTAGAGATTAAATGGTTGATCTGTCAATCATAATAGTAAATTACAATGTAAAAGAATTTCTTCAGAATCTATTAAATTCTCTTATTAAAGCTACGGCAAACATTACTTCCGAGATAATAGTGGTTGATAATGCTTCGGATGACGGTAGTGTTCAGGTAATTAAAAAAAGATTTCCTAAGATTAAACTGATAGTAAATAAGGAAAATGTCGGGTTCGGCTCTGCCAATAATCAGGCTCTGAAGATGGCTGAAGGAAAATTTATTGTTTTAATTAACCCTGATACTCTTGTTAAAGAAGATACTTTTAAAAAGCTCTTAAATTTTTTTGATTCAACTCCCGAAGCCGGCTTAGCCGGCTGTAAAGTGCTTAACTCCGACGGAACTCTCCAACTGGCTTGCCGTAGGGGCTTCCCAAAGCCATGGACGTCTTTTACAAAAGTTTTCGGTCTTAGTAGAGTTTTCCCTAAAAGTAAACTTTTTGCACGATATAATTTAACTTATTTAGATGAAAACAAAACGTACGAAGTAGATGCTATTTCCGGTGCATTCATGATGATGCGGAGGGAGGTTTATAATAAAATTAGCGGATTCGATACTAAATTTTTCATGTATGGTGAAGACCTTGATTTTTGCTACAGGACTCAACAGGCAGGTTTTAAAGTTTATTATTTTAGCGAAACGGAAATAATTCATTTTAAAGGGGAAAGCACAAAAAGAAGTAAAATAGACGAAACGAAATTGTTTTACGATGCCATGCATCTCTTTGTAAAAAAACATTTTTCTTCTTCTTTTCTGATTTCATCAATTTTACAATTTGCTATTATTTTTAGAAGAATTGTTGCATTTATAAATGCTTATAAATTTGTTATGCTTGCCGTTCTGTTGGATTTCACTTTTTTCGTTGGAGCAGTTGTTTTAGCTGAGAAAATATATATGTCAGACCACTGGCTTGGTTTTCCATCCAACGTAAAACCCTGGATATTTATTTTACCGGCTTTTCTGCAAGTTATGATTTCTTCTCTTGCCGGAGCTTACAAAAGGAATTGGCTGTCCATATTAAAGAGTTTAATTTCTTTGTTAATAGGTTTTGTTATTCTATCGGCGTTAACTTTCTTTTTTAAGCAATACGCATTTAGTAGAGCAGTTGTTGTTCTTTCTTATGTATTCTTAATTGTTCTTTATCCTTTGTGGAGAATTCTCTTTAAGTTAATCATCCTAAAAAACTTAGGTGGTTCTTCCCGTGCTAGCAGAACAATAATTGTTGGTATAGGTCCCAAAGCTATTGATATTGCAACTAAATTAAAATCGGATCTAAGTAGATTACATAATATTATTGGTCTGGTTGCACTCGATATGCAAGAGGTCGGTAAAATCATTAACGAATATAAAATTATAGGAAGTATAGATAATATTAAAAAACTTATTTTAAGTCAAAAAGTAGATCAAGTTATTTTTGCGGCTCCGGAAATTAATTTCGATAAAATGTTTTCCGTTGTTTCGTTGTGCCAAGGTGTGAATGTCGATTTTTTGGTTTCGGGTAGTGAACTTGATTTCTTGGTTGGGAAGTCTATAGCCACAAACCTAGCTAATGTTCCTTTGTTAAAAATGTACTATAATATTTCTTCGCCCACTCATAAGTTTTTAAAAAGAAGCCTTGATGTTACTTTATCAATTCCAATTTTAATTTTTATCTATCCTTTTATATATTTTTTTGATAAACTTAATGCTTCGAGAAATAATTTTAGAGAATTTGTACTAGCAACGCCTTCTGTTCTATTTGGTGAAAAGAGTTTTGTAGGACCTGAAACGAGTTCCTATCATAATGATTTATATCTTGGTAAATTAGGTTTAACAGGATTTTGGTTCACTGAAACAGTAAGTAGGAATGATAAAAACGAAATAAATAAATTGAATATTTTTTATGCAAAGAATCAAAATCTTTGGTTAGATTTTGAAATTTTAGGTAAAACTATTAGCAAAATGTTTCATATAAAGGAGAAGTAATGATTAATAGTATTCTTGATTTTGAAAAACCAATTGTTGAATTGGAAGGAAAAATTGAAGAGATGCGTAAGCTTGAAGATAATCTGGATATTAAAAATGAAATAACAACTCTTGAAGAGAAAGTTCACCAGCTTAAAAAAAATGTTTATGAAAACTTAACACGTTGGCAAAGAGTTCAATTGGCTCGTCATCCGATGCGTCCTTATACGCTGGATTATATTTATTTAATGACGACTGATTTTATAGAATTGCATGGTGACCGGTATTATAAAGATGATAAAGCAATAGTTGGCGGCTTTGCAAAATTAGGTGATCAAAAAGTAATGATAATTGGGCATCAGAAAGGAAGGGATACTAAATCCAATTTATATAGAAATTTTGGAATGCCTAACCCTGAAGGTTACAGAAAAGCAAGTAGGTTAATGAAACTTGCTGAAAAATTTAATACACCGATTATCACTTTGCTTGATACACCCGGCGCTTATCCTGGTATTGAGGCGGAAGAACGCGGACAAGCCGAAGCAATAGCAAAAAATTTATTCGATATGAGTCTCATTAAAGTGCCTATGATTGTTGTTATAATTGGCGAAGGCGCCAGTGGCGGTGCCTTAGGTATTGGAATAGGTAACCGTGTCTTGATGCTGGAAAATACTTGGTATTCTGTAATTAGCCCTGAATCATGTTCAAGCATTCTGTGGAGAAGCTGGGAGTATAAAGAACAAGCTGCTGAAGCTCTTAAACTAACAGCCAATGATCTTCTGGAGCAAAAAATTATTGATAGAATTATTCCTGAACCACTTGGCGGCGCTCATAGAAATCCTGAGAAAATGGCTTCTACATTAAAAGAAGTGCTTCTTGAAGAATTGACTCCGTTAATGAAAATGAAACCTGAAAAATTGGTTCAAAATAAAATTGATAAATTTGGTTCTATGGGCGTGTTTGTTGAGTAATGTCTTTTCCATCTAAAGCTTATTTATGTGGTCTTTAGAAGTAGTAATAATTTTTGGTAAATCTAAATAATTCTTTAATCTTCTTTTTCAATTCTAAGCTCATGCTAAAGTTTAAAACAAAAATTCGTGTTAGATATGCCGATACGGACAAAATGCATTTTGTCTATAATGGTAAATACCTTGAATATTTTGAGGTGGGTAGAACGGAATTGCTGAGAAATGCTGGACTACCGTATTGCGATTTGGAAAAAGCCGGTTACCAGCTGCCTTTAATTCAAGCTCATGTAAATTATAAATTCCCTGCACATTATGATGATTTGTTAGTTGTTGAAGCAACCGTATCCGAACTATACTCAGCAAAAGTTCATATTGATTATGTGGTTTCCATAGAAAAAGATAATAAATTAGTTGCAACCGGCTATACGGATCATATATTTATTAAAGAAGATACCAAAAGACCAACTAAACCTCCTCAAATTTATATTGATGCATTAGCACGGTATTTTCAAAATTCTTCAGATCACTCATGATAGAGAAACTTAAAGAACTTTCTAAGGATACTGCAATTTACGGTATCAGTACAATGCTTGGGAGGTTTCTTGGCTTTCTGTTAATTCCCTTTTATACCAATGTATTTACAACTGCGGATTATGGTATTTATTCTTATTTGTATACCATAATCGGTTTTATGAATGTGATTTATATTTACGGAATGGATGCTGCGTATTTAAAGTTTGCTTCAATATCTTCGGAAGAAGAAAAGCAGGATACTTTTTCAACACCTTTTTTAATTATTGCAATTACTTCTACAGCTGCCAGTTTACTTATCTTTTCTTTGAAATCCGAAGTGAGTATTTTTCTTGATGTACCGAATCTTTACACTCACCTAATAGTCTATATGATAATAATTCTGCTTCTCGATACTATCGCTTTAATCCCGTTTTCCGGATTAAGACTTGAAAGAAAAGCCAAGAAATTTGCAATAATTAAAACCCTAAACATTCTTATTAATATTACACTAAATCTGGTTTTGATTCTTATATATAAAATGGGAATTGAGGCTATTTTTATAAGTAATATTATTGCATCTGCATTTTCTTTACTTGCTTTAATTCCCGAAATAATCAGGAGAATAAAGCCTAAGATAAATTTTATGCTACTTAAAAAATTATTAAAATTTGGTCTACCATATTTACCGGCAAGTTTAGCCGCAATGATGGTTCAGATGATTGACGTTCCTATTTTACGTGAAATGACAAATGATTCAACTGTTGGAATTTATAGAGCAAACTATAAAATGGGAATATTCATGTTGCTGTTTGTTTCCATGTTTCAATATGCTTGGCAGCCGTTTTTTCTTAATAATGCTAAAGAGAAGGGTGCAAAGGAAATATTTTCTAAGGTTCTTACTTTATTTGTATTAGCTTCATCTGTTATTTGGATCTTTGTAACACTCTTCATCGACAATTTGGCAATGATCGAATTTTTTAAAGGCAAAACTATAATCGGAAAAAATTATTTGGTGGGAATTTATATAGTACCTATTATTCTGTTTGCATATATGTTTCATGGGATGTATGTAAATTTTACTGCCGGTTTGTATATCGAAGAAAAAACAAATTATTTCCCGGCGATAACATCAGTTGGGGCATTAGTAAATATAGCCTCTAATTTTTTACTTATACCTATTTATGGAATTATGGGCGCTGCAATTTCCACACTGGCAAGTTATCTGATAATGGCTTTTTCTATATTTTTAGTTACAAATAAATTCTATAAAGTTAAGTATGAGTTTAATAGAATAATTCCAAATTTGTTATTGGTATTAGTTACAATTATAATTTATTATTATTTGTATTTTTCTCACCAATTAATAATGGGTTATAAAATAATTTTGTTATGCGGATTTTTCATTTCTTTGTACATATTTAAAATTATAAATAAGAAAGAAATTCAAACTGCTTTACAAATTATAAAGGGTAAAAAATAATTTTGTATATTACATTTAGTAACGGAAGAATAATCTACAGTAAACCCTTAAACTTATGAACAAACTTGATATTAAAATAAAAAGAATCGATAGTAATTTTAATGATATACCTTTACCATGCTATGAAACGGAAGACAGTTCCGGTATGGATGTTAGAGCTGCTCTTGGAAGTGAATATAACCTGGCAAGCGGAAAGGTTGCGTTGATTCCAACTAATTTAAGTTTACAAATACCAAAAGGATATGAGGTGCAGGTAAGACCCAGAAGCGGATTAGCTGCAAAACATGGAATAGGTGTGCTGAATTCACCCGGCACAATTGATGCAGATTATAGGGGCGAGATAAAAATAATTTTATTTAATTTTAGCAATAAGAATTTTATTATTAAACGCGGCGATAGAATAGCTCAGCTTGTGCTGGGAAAGGTTTATAGGGCGGACTTGGATGAAGTCCAAGATTTAGATAATACTGACAGGGGTACCGGCGGTTTTGGTCATACCGGATATAAATAACAATACAAAAATAAATGAGTATTTCCTTCTCCGGTGTTTTTCTTTCAATACATGATAATGTTAATACAAACAATTAAAAAATAAATAAAGATATGAGCGATTTTATTCATTTGCATAACCACTCTCATTACAGTCTGCAAGATGCGGCGTGTACGGTTTCGTCTTTGGTTGATGCAGCAAAGAAAAATAATATGCAGGCATTAGCACTTACAGATCATGGCGTAATGTATGGTGTTTCGGAGTTTTATAAGAAAGCAAAAAGCGCAGGTATTAAACCTTTAATAGGAATGGAAGCGTATGTGGTGATGCACGGCAGTAGATTTTCCAGGGGTGAAAATGTAGCAAGAGGCAATGGAAGGAAAAGATCAAAACATTATAACCATCTTGTGCTGCTGGCAAAAAACAAAATCGGTTATAATAACTTAGTTAAACTTTCTACAATCGGATTTACAGAAGGATTTTATTATAAACCCCGAGTCGATTTAGAAGTCCTTAGAGAAAAAAGTGAAGGACTAATTTGTACTAGCGCTTGTTTAGCCGGACCTGTTTCGGCTGCATTACTTGAAGGTGATTTTGAAAAAGCTCGCAACGAAGCAATTACTCTTAAAGAAATTTTTGGTGACGATTTCTATTTAGAACTGCAAGACCATGGTTTGGAAAAAGATTTACCGATTTTAGAAGGTATGCCTAAATTATCTAAAGAGCTTGGCCTTAAACTTATTGCAACAAACGATATTCATTATATAGAAAAAGAGCATGCTCTGGCTCATAATATCTTATTGTTGCTCTCGGATAAAAGTGGTAAGGATTATAGAGAATTAAGATACGGAACCGACCAGATTTATTTTAAATCTGAAGAGGAAATGAAAAAGCTTTTCGGTAAATACAAAGGTGCTATTGAAAACACTTTAGAAATAACTGAAAAAATTGATTTGAATTTGGATTTTGAAAAATTTCATTATCCGGTCTTTCCTATTCCCAAAGAATCAAAAGCTAAAAATTTAGATGAGTACTTTGAGATTTTAGCGAGAGAAGGACTTGAAAAACGTTTGGAAAAAATTTCTGCCGAAGTTAAAGAAAGGTTTGAGTACGAAACCGGCGTTATTAAATCTATGGGATACTCAGGTTATTTTTTAATCGTACAAGATTTTATTAATGCAGCTAAAAAGCACGGAATACCTGTTGGCCCGGGAAGAGGAAGCGCTGCGGGTAGTTTAGTAGCTTATGCTTTGGGAATTACAAATGTTAATCCTCTTGATTATGATTTATTGTTCGAGCGGTTCTTAAACCCGGCTAGAGGATCTATGCCGGATATTGATGTGGATTTTGCTGATGATCAAAGAGGGGAGGCAATTGAATATGTAAAACATAAATACGGTGAAGGATCTGTTTCGCAGATTGTCACATTTAACAGATTATCTTCCAAAGCTGTATTAAGAGATGTTGCCAGAGTTTTACAAATTCCCATTCCGGTTGTAAATAGCATTACAAAATGGATCCCTTCTAAATTCGGAAGAGTTTACACACTTGATCAAGCCTTAAAAGAAGTTCCGGAACTGAAATGGGTCAATAAATCAGACGATCCCAAAATTCAGGATTTGATAAAATATTCCAAAATTCTGGAAGGAATGAACCGTAATGCTTCTAAGCATGCAGCAGGCGTTGTAATAACACCCGGACCGGTTAGCGATTATGTCCCGCTTTCCAAAGCCGGAAGTAACGGAGATATTGTTACGCAGTTTAATATGAAACAGCTTGATTCTTCCGGATTGCTTAAGATGGACTTCCTCGGATTAAGAACATTATCCATAATTCGTGATACGTTGAAACTTGTTAAAGAGAATAGAAATGTTGATGTAGATATTGAAAATATTCCTCTTGATGATGCTAAAACTTTTAAATTATTTTCCAAAGGACAAACTACGGCAATATTTCAATTTGAGTCTGCCCCGATGCGTGAATATTTGAAAAAGTTAAAGCCGACCAGTGTTAAAGACCTATCGGCTATGAACGCTCTTTACAGACCCGGACCAATGGATTACATTGATGAATTTCTTGCAAGAAAACATGGGAAGAAAAAATTTGAATATCTGCATCCTATACTTGAACCTATTCTTAATGAAACTTATGGGATCATAGTTTATCAAGAGCAAGTAATACAAATTGCAAATAAGGTTGCCGGAATGTCTTTAGCAGAAGCAGATATTTTACGACGAGCTATGGGCAAGAAAGATAAAAGTGTAATGCACGACCAGCGCATAAAATTTATTGATAGTGCTGTAAAAAATAAAATACCCAAGAAAATTGCTAAAAGTATTTTTGATAATATTGAACAATTTGCAAATTATGGTTTTAATAAAAGTCATGCGGTTGCTTATAGTCTTGTCGCATACCAAACGGCTTATCTGAAAGCTCATTTTTTACCCGAGTTTTTAGCTGCTAATTTAACCAATGAGTTTGGAAATCCTGATAAAGTTACAACTTTACTTGAGGATTGTAGAAAACTTAAAGTTAAGGTTTTAACTCCGGATGTGAATAATCCCTCTGTTACCTTTACTGTAAAAGAAGGTAAAATAATTTTTGGAATGTCTGCAATTAAAAACGTGGGAGTTAATGCAGTAAAAGAAATTGAAAGAGCACATTCAAAATTAGGCAGGGATTTTAAAAGTATATTTGATTTATCCAGTAATATGGATACACGTATTGTTAATAAACGAGCTTTGGAGGGACTTGTATTAGCTGGAGCAATGGATTCACTAACAGGGTCACGAGCACAAAATTTTGCTGCAATAGAAAGTGCTATTTCATTTGGAAATAAAGTAAAGGATGTGATGGTTTCACATTCTACAAGTTTGTTCGGCGGTTTAGAGAACTCCCTTGATCTTTCAGAACCTCCTTTACCTGAAGTTTCTGCTTGGAGTTCTAAGGAAAAATTAGCTAAGGAAAGGATTGCTCTTGGGGTTTATTTATCTGACCATCCTTTAAGAAGATTTCGAAGTGAATATGATTCGTTGGCATCTGTACACCTTGGCGAACCTGAAACATTTAGGAATACTGAGAATGTTAGAGCATGCGGTGTTGTAACGGAACTAAGGACACGTATTGATAAGTCCGGCAGGAAAATGGCATTCTTCAAACTTGATGATTTCTCCGGTTCATGTGAATGCTTGATGTTTTCGAAAGCTTTTCAGGAATATGAAAAATTTATTAGTACGGAATCGACGCTACTTGTAAAAGGACGGCTAGAAAGCAGCGGTGATTCTGTAAAGCTTAATGCCGATGAGGTTATTCCTTTGGAAGAAGCACGAATAAAACTGACAAAGAAATTATTAATATATCTGAATGGTAACTCTCATAATCTCCCAACTATCGATAGCTTAACGAAACTATTCGAGTTAAATGAAGGTAATATACCAGTGTTTTTGTCTGTTAATTCGAATGGAGAAAAAAGAGATTTCAGTACGGACGTAAAGGTAAATCTCACAGAAAATTTAATTAAATCGGTTCAAAAGCTATTAGGTAATAACTCGATTAGATATATCACAATGTAAAAAAATCATAATCAAATTGTTTCTCTTAATGTGTAGCTCCGAATGTCTAAGATTTTGAACATCCGATTATTTTTATTGTGCTGTGGTAAATTGAGAATAAAACTAATTATTTTTGCTTATTTCGTTGTAGAATGTATATATTTAATATTTCCAAATCGAAAGTATTTTCATGCCGAGATATTTCATACGACTAAAACAAAAATATTAACTTAACGAGAAAAATGTTAAATAGAAAAATAATGATAATCAATTCAATTATATTTGATAAAACCTTTCTTATTTTTTAACTTATAACCCAATTTCTTAAAAAAGAGGAAAAATTATGATTAAAAAGTGGGCTCTGGTACTTGGTGCTTCAAGTGGCTTTGGTGGAGCATCGGCTTTAGCTTTAGCTAAGGAGGGTTACAATATTTTTGGTATCCATTTAGACAGGCAAAGTACAATACCTAAAGTAAATGCGATTGTTAGTAAAATTCAAAAATATGGGCAAAAGGCCGTATTCTTTAATATAAATGCTGCTGATCCGATTAAACGGGATGATGTTTTAGATGAAATCAAAGAAAGGTTTGCTACTAAAGAACATCCGCATGTTCATGTTGTAATTCATTCTTTAGCATTTGGTACGTTAAAAGCAATAGTTTCTAAATCCCCCAATGATTCTATTACCAGAGCGCAAATGCAAATGACTCTGGATGTTATGGCACATTCTCTGGTTTATTGGACTCAAGGTTTGATGCAAAGAGAATTACTTGCTAAAGGCGGTAGAATTTTTGCATTGACAAGTGCGGGTTCCCATCAAGTAATTCCATATTACGGAGCGGTTTCTGCAGCAAAGGCTGCGCTTGAGGCTCATATTAGGCAGCTATCAGTTGAGTTGGGGTCAATGAAAATTACAGCAAATGCAATTATGGCCGGTGTAACTGATACACCTGCATTGCGTAAAATTCCGGGAAATGAACAAATGGTAAAAGCCGCACAGCTAAAAAATCCGCGAGGAAAATTAACTACTCCTGAAGAAGTTGCAAAAGCTATTCTTTTGCTGTGTGATGAAAAAGCAGGATGGATTTCCGGTAATGTAATTGGTGTAGACGGGGGAGAATATAATGTTAATTATATTGGAGATCCGGTTTCCATACCAATAAAGTAAATCACTATTGATGTATCAAATTAAGCTCTTGATGGACGTTTTATTCTATAAATATTAAGGTACAATAATGTTTGAATTTAAATTTACTGATGAACAAAATATGCTTCGTGAAATGGTTAGAGATTTTACTAATAATGAAATTAAACCTATAGCGGCAAAAATTGATAAGGAAGAGAAAGTACCGGAAAGTTTATTAAAACAATTAGGTGAACTTGGTGTTTTAGGTGTTTCATTTCCGGAAGAATACGGTGGAGGAGGATTTGGCGAAATTGGCTACTGTATTTCACAAGAAGAAATTGCTCGCGGCTGTATGTCAACGGCTACGGTAATTGGTGCACATCAATCGATTGGAGCTAATTCTATCTATCTTGGAGGAAGTGAAGAACAAAAGAAAAAATATTTAGTACCGCTTGCTGCCGGAGAAAAAATAGGAGCGTTTTGCCTAACTGAAGCTCAAGCGGGATCTGATTCGTTTCACTTACATACTAAGGCTGAGCTTGATGGAGACGAATGGGTGATAAACGGTGAAAAGCTTTGGATCACAAATGCAGGTATTGCAGATATAGTTTCGGTTTTTGCCAGAACGCCAAAAGGTATTAGCGCCTTTATTGTAGAAACCGATACTGAGGGTTATAACCCTGGTCCCGCTGAAAAGAAAATGGGTATAAAAGGTAGTAGAACTCATGCCATTACTTTTGATAATGTTAGAATTCCAAAAGATAATTTAATTGGAAGAGATGGGCGTGGGTTTTTAATTGCGATGAAAACTCTTGATGCCGGACGTTTAGGCCTCGGTGCCGCATGTATTGGTGCAGCGAAGGAATTATTAGAAATGTCTGCTATGTATACAAAGGAAAGGGAACAGTTTGGTCAGCCTATTAGTCGTTTTGAAGCTATACAGTTTATGCTTGCTGATATGGCTACCATGATTTACAATATGGAGTCCATTGTATATAGAACAGCTATTGAATATGACAAAGGCGCAAATATTTCCCGTCAATCTGCAATGGTAAAGTTATATTGTTCTGATTCTCTGGATAAAATTGCTGATCATGCCGTTCAAATACATGGTGGAATGGGTTATTCAAAAGAACTTCCTATTGAAAGATTTTATAGAGATGCGAGAATAAATAGAATTTTTGAGGGAACAAATGAAATTCAGAAAATTATTATTGCGAGAGATGTTCTTAAGAAAAACGGCAAATTTTAAGAAATAGTTTTTGAATTTAAGTAAGGAGAAATAAATAATATGAGTTTAGTACAAATATCTGATGATAATTTTGAAACAGAGGTGTTAAAATCCGATGTTCCGGTAATAATAGATTTTTGGGCAGAGTGGTGTAGTCCGTGCAGATTAATTGCCCCAATTATGGCTGAGCTAGCCGAAGAGTATAACGGTAAAATCAAAGTTGGTAAACTTGACGTTGATTCCAACCAACAGACAGCTATTAAATATGGTGTAAGAAGTATACCTACTGTTCTTATGCTAAAAAATGGTGA
>CBEVZC010000068.1:0-16230 GCA_965554225.1 uncultured bacterium
AACTTTATATAAGAATCACCCCTTTGCAGGCATAGAATTACCTGCTGAATTTCTATTCTTTTGATTTATAATATTCAATATTTCTTCCGAGGAATTCTTATTGTCCTTTATATCTAGTACCGTACCAATAATTGTTCTAACCATTCCGTGTAAAAATCTATCTGCTTCAATTCTAAAAATTATAAATTTATTATTCTCGGTCCATCTAATTTTCTTTATTGTACAAATCTTATTCTCTGTTTCCGTTTTCTTTTTCGTAAACGAAGTAAAATCGTGCTTCCCCAATAAATTTTTGGAAATTAAATTTAACTTATTTATATCCAGCTCGGAATTCATTGTGCTATAAAATGAATACCTATTGTAGAAAGGTGATTTATTCTTAGTAAACAGATAAAAATAAACTCTTGTTTTTGCATCAAATCTGGCATGAAAATCTTCATTAACTAATTTAATAGAGGAAATTGAAATTGAATCAGGCAAAACTGAATTTACGGAATACCGGAATTTAAATAGATCAACTGAATTTTTTGTTCTAAAATTTGCAGCTTGTCCTAAAGCATGAACACCGGCATCAGTCCTACCCGAACCTATCAAATTTATATCTTCTCTTAAAACGGTTCTTACGGTTTTTGTTATTTTGTCTTGCACCGTATTACCGCCCGGTTGAGACTGCCAGCCAAAAAAGTTTGTTCCGTCGTATTGAACTGTAAGTTTATAGTTATGCATTAATTTCTCATTTTACAGCTCAAATCTACAAAAAGGATTTAAATATTTGAGCTAATTTTGAAATGAAAAACCTAGAGAGGGAAAAACGTATAGAAGTTGAATCGATAAACTTTAAAATAATTTTTCTTTGTTTTTTTGCAACTCTGCGGTTAAATAAATAGGGCACTGATAAAAAATGAAAAAATAAGATTCACACAAATTTTAATATAAATTACGAAGAACATAAAAATTAAATTTTTCTCTGCGCCTTTGCGGTTAAAGAATATAATGCAGTTAAAAATGTGTAATAAATTTCATTTCAAAAGTTGAAGGTAAATTTATTTGATTTATCACTCCAAATGAAACATTCCAGCTAAGTTTTTTTTCTAAGTTTCTATTATATGCCGAGACTAATCTTACGGCATTAATTGCACTGACTAATCTATTAAGTATAAGAGCACCAACAGCAAAGCGAACATTATTCTTAGCATTTTCACTTGAGAGCCATAAATTTCTGTACTCTTTTCTCCTCTGGCCGCTCTCCCATTTCCAATAATTATCTGCACCGGTGTATCTTGCTTTAAAATCTCTGTTTAGCTCTTGTTCCCTGTTATAGGATTCAACATCATCGTAAAAGCCTATATCAGCGAAGTATTTATCATCCTTTCCATCGGGGTTTACACCGCCGAAAGATTTTGCATAAGCCAAATAATTATCTCGTTGTCTATCGCCATAAACAGAAAAACCGGCTAAGGCACCCCAAGAAACTGCATCTACAATTGTAAAATACTTTCCGCTCTCATAAGAATCTGCATACAACTCGCCCATTCCCGGTAATAAAACCGAATAAAGGATGGCTAATCCTGCACTTTTCTTTTTTATATTACTATTTTCAAGAGGAAATGATTTTAATTTAATATAATTTGATTTGAATTTATTATTTAAATTATTCCCAATAATATTATATAATTTCGCTTTACTATTCGAAGGGATTTTACCTTTAAGAAGTGAATGAAGAGATAACAAATTTTTAGATTTTATAACCTTAGAAAGCTTTAAATCTTTTTGAATGAATTCTTGAGAAAATAAAGAACTTGTAATGATTAAAAGATATACTAATGCAATTTTCATCAAATTGTACAAATCAATTCTCCTATACTAATTCAAGATTACTCAGCTCTGCTGTACAAACTTTGCCGGTTATATCTTTAATATTAACATTTTTAAATTTATTTACCAAGGCAGAATCAAAGGGATATTTTATACGCAAATAGTTAGAAGTAAAACCATAAATAAATTCATCTTTTGTATTGGTTTCAAAAAGTGCCCTTAAGTTTTTACCGGTCATCCTTTGAGCAAACTCGAAATGTTTTTTCTCGCTTAATATCCTCAACATCCGGTTCCTTTTTTTTCTTTCGGTAATAGCAACTTGTCCATCCATTTTTATTGCTTTAGTATCCGGGCGCTCTGAATATGTAAAGACATGCAAATAGGAAATCGGCAGTTTTTTTATGAAATCATAAGTAACTAAAAAATCATCTTCCGTCTCACCGGGGAAACCGACAATTACATCAACACCTATTCCTACATCATTTACCATTTCAACCGTTTTATAAATGAGTTCTTCATAATATTCTGTATTATATCTTCTTTGCATTAACTTAAGTATTTTATTGTTCCCGCTCTGGAGCGGGATATGAAAATGATTTGCTATTTTATCCGTGGAAGCAGCTAATTTTAAAATATCGTCGGTTAGTAAATTCGGTTCTATAGAACTTATTCTAAGTCTGAAATCACCTTCCAATTTTACAAACTCCAATAAAAGATCATACAAATCTTTATCAGCATTTTTCCCATAGTCACCAACGTTAACGCCTGTTAATACAATTTCCTTATATCCTTTGTCAAGTAGTCTTTTGAAATTATCAACAGCAAGGTTCATATCGGAACTTCTGCTTCCTCCGCGTGCGCCTGGTATTGTACAGTACGTACAACTATAATCGCATCCGTCCTGAACTTTTAGAAAAGCTCTGGTTCTGCCGTCAGCTTCCGTAGAATAAGCAATATTAAATTGGTTCAGCTTATCCGTGGAAGTTACATTTATACAGGAAAGTTCATTTTGATTTTCACTTTCTATATAATCAAGTATTTTGAACTTCTCGTTACTACCTAAAACAAAATCAACTCCGTCAATAGTCGCAATTTCTTCAGGTCTTAATTGCGCATAGCATCCTGTAACAATCACAGATGCATTAGGATTATTTTTTAAAGCTCGTCTTACTATTTGTCGGCATTCCCGTTCGGCATTTTCAGTAACTGTGCACGTATTAATAACATATACATCCGCAGCTTCATTAAAATTAATTAAGTTATATCCTTTTTCTATAAATTTATTTCCTATAACAGATGTTTCGGCAAAATTTAATTTACAACCCAACGTATATAATGCTACCTTGTTCTTCATTTTAATTAGGCTTTCTTAATTCCTTAAAAAATATATAACCAATAAATACAGCACTATAATTTTAACTAATAATGATTTTCAAGTATATAAAAAAGGCTGTG
Organism: uncultured bacterium; assembly: GCA_965554225.1. Lineage (GTDB taxonomy): Bacteria > Bacteroidota > Ignavibacteria > Ignavibacteriales > Melioribacteraceae > BMS3ABIN04. Next base: position 3,271 of record CBEVZC010000068.1, read on the forward strand.
GAGAACAAACCGTTACACCACAGCCTCAAATAAACAACTAATACAGTTTACTCTTCAGTCTTTTCTGAAGTTTCTGCTTTCGTTTCAGCTTCGGAATTTTCACTTTTTTCTTCGGCTTTAGCTTCAGCATCTTCTTGTACTTCTGTCTCTTCAGTATCTTGTACCTCTTTAGAAGTCTTTTCTACAGATTTAACTTCTTCAGCCTTTGGAGCATCGGCTTCAACTTCAGCTTCTGCAGCCTTTGGAGCTTCGGCTCTAACTTCAACCTTTGCCGGTTGTTCAGCGTGTTTAACTGTTTTATTCGCACCCATATCGAATGAATTAAATACAGTAGGATCAAACTTGCCTGCATCTGCATTCTTAATATCTTCGACCGTAATGTGAGTTAGCTTATGAGTTTTAATATACTCAGCTATTTCGTCCTCTGATTTTTCTTTCATCGCAGCTAGTGCACTCAAAACTATTCTTTTATTCTCTTTGTTGAATTCAATTACTCTTAAAGATAAAGGAGTATCAACAGGAAATGAGAAAGAAAGATTTTTAACTTTTGAAGTTGATAATTGAGATACCGGAACGAATCCATCAACACCATCAGGTAATTCAACAATTACTCCTTTTTCAATTATCCTTACAACTTTAGCTTCTACACTGCTGCCAACTTTGTAAGAATCCTCAAATCTATCCCAAGGATTATCTTCAATTTGCTTATGCCCTAAAGATATTTTTCTCTGGTCAGTATCTATTCCTAAAACAACTACTTCCAGCTTTTCACCCTTTTTAACAATCTCTCCGGGATGACGAACTTTTTTAGTCCATGACAAATCAGATATATGAACTAAACCGTCAATTCCGGGTTCCAGTTCAACGAACACGCCAAAGTTTGTTAGATTTCTTACAGTGCCAACATGTTTTGAACCGACCGGATATCTTTTCATTAATTCCTGCCAAGGATCAGGAGTTAATTGTTTCATACCTAAAGAAATTTTCTTTTCGTTTTTGTCTAAGCTTAATATTACAGCTTCAACAACTTGACCCATAGAAACAAATTGAGAAGGATGGCTGATATGCTGTGTCCAACTCATTTCTGATATGTGAATTAATCCTTCAATTCCTTTTTCAATTTCAATAAATGCGCCATAGTCGGTTAAAGAAACAACTCTGCCGGAAACTTTATCTCCAACTTTATACTTATCTTCAATATTTTCCCAAGGATGAGGAACTAATTGTTTTAAGCTTAACGATATTCGTTTTTTCTCTTTATCAAAATCCGTTACAACGACCTTAATTTTTTCATCTAATCTAACAACTTCGCTAGGATGATTTATTCGTCCCCAGCTTAAATCGGTTATATGAACTAAACCATCTACTCCTCCAAGATCAACAAAGACTCCAAAGTCGGTAATTGCTTTTACCGTACCTTCAAGAATTTGACCTTTTTCCAAACCATCAAGAATTTCTTTCCTTTGATCGGAAATTGTTTCTTCAATTAAAGCTTTGTGTGAAACGACAACATTTTCGGTAGGAATATTTATTTTAACTATTTTGAAATCCATTGTCTGACCGACAAAAGCATCAAAATCTCTAACAGGTCTAATATCAATCTGTGAACCGGGAAGAAATGCTTCAATTCCCATTAAGTCAACAACCATACCGCCTTTAATTCGTTTTAATATTTTGCCGGTAAGAATAGTTTCATTTTCATACGCTTCAATAATTTTAGCCCAGACCTTTAAGAAATCAGCTCGTTTTTTACTTAAGACTAAGTTACCTTCACTATCTTCAACGCTTTCAACAACAACATCAACTTTAGAACCGATTTTTAATTCTTCGGTTGAGGAAAAGTCGGCTTTAGGTATTGTTCCGTCGGATTTAAAACCAACATCAATTACAACATTGTCACCTGCAAAGCTAACTATTGTTCCCGAAATGATTTCCCCTTCTTTAAAATCTCTAAAAGATTCGTCATACAATTTTGCAAAAGATTGTAATTCTTCAGGTGAATATTCATCAGCATTTAAAAATTTAGCGCTATCAAAAGACTCAGTTTTCTTTTCTTCTACAATCTGATCCTTTTCTTCTTCGCTCATTTAACCTCCAAAAATAAAATAAATTGTAATTGCTAATCCCGTCATCAAAGACTAGAACTACATGTTTAGTTGAACATATTAATTAAGATGACTAAAATTTAAGTATTTAATTCTTTTTCTAATTTAATTTGATTAACTCTATCAACAATTTTTTGAATTTCTTCGTCTATAGTTAAATTAGTTGTATCAAGTTCAAAAGCATCGTCAGCTTTGGACAATGGGCTATGTTCTCTACTACTATCAATTCTATCCCGTTTTGATAGATTAGCTCTTACATCCTCAAAAGTAACTGTGCGTCCTTTTAACAAATACTCTTCAAATCTTCTTTTGGTTCTTTCATCTATATCTGCAGTTAAGAAAACTTTTAAATCGGCATTGGGAAAAACTACGGTTGTAGTATCTCGTCCCTCTGCAACAAGGTCTACATTCTCACCAATCTTCCTTTGCAGCTTTACTAATTCGTTTCTTACTTCCGGAATTATACTAACTTCGCTAACCATCGAACTTACTTCGGGTGAACGTATAAAATCCGTTACATCTTCTCCATCAACAAAAACATTTGTTACACCATTTTTAAATTCCAATCTCATGTCAAGATTTTTAACCAATTCAACAATTGCTTTTGTATCATTCTGTATATTATTTTTAAGAGCAAGATAAGTAACAGCTCTGTACATAGCACCGGTATCTAAATAAATGAAACCCAATTTTTCTGCTAAGTACTTAGCAGCGGAACTTTTACCGGATGCAGCGGGCCCGTCAATTGCTATAATTATTTTTTTTGACATAGTTTTAAAATATACAAAATCAACTAAAGATTAGCAATATTTTTAGTTTCTTATCAATTGTAATTCTTTAATATATAACGACTTATAACATCAATAAATCAGTTAGGAAATTCTATGAGTATTATCAGCTGGATATTAGTTGGAGCAATTGCAGGATGGTTGGCAAATAAATTCAGCAAACCCAGACTTCAGCGAAACGGATGTTTTTTTAATATAATTTTGGGAATAACGGGAGCTTTTGTAGGTGGTATTGTAATCTCGGCAATTGGAGGGCACGGAGTTACGGGTTTTAACCTTTGGAGTATTTTGGTAGCAACTTTAGGAGCTGTTTTGTTAATTTGGATTGTTCGTGCATTAAAATAAAAACAATCCCTAAATATCATTTATTACATGCAGCATTTTTTCATGAATTAAATTGTTGGTTCCTAAGAATTGTTTTAATTCTAATGTTAGCGGATCATTATTAAAATCGGTCACTTTGCCGCCGGCTTCTTCAATAATTACTTTTCCCGCAAGAACATCCCAAGGGAAAAGCGTAGCTTCCCAAAATCCATCAAATACTCCTTCTGCAACTAAGCAGCAATCAATCGCTGCGGAACCTAATCTTCTTACTGCTCTAGACTTTTTTAAAAACGATTCAAACATCGTAAACACACTGTCTTTCCCGTTAAAATCATACGGGAAACCGGTTACAAGCATACATTTTTCAAGTTCTCTTCTATTACTTACGTGAATAGACTTACCGTTGGCGAATGCACCCGATCCTTTTTCGGCGCTATATAAAACATCGCGCATAACATCATATACAACACCATAAATTGTTTCATTATTTTTAAACACTGCAATTGATACGGAAAATATTGGAAGACCATGTGCAAAATTTGTAGTTCCATCCAAAGGATCTACAACCCATAAATATTCAGAGGTCCCATTGTTTTGACCACTTTCTTCTGATAAAATACTATGAGTCGGGAATTCTTTACTAATAAAATTTAAGATTACACTTTCCGATTTCCTATCCGTCTCTGTTACTAAATCAGAGAAATTGGATTTGTATCTTATCTCATGCTTTTTGCCAAAATTTTGCCTAATTATTTTTCCGGCTTCTTGTGCAATAAATTCAATTTTACTTATCATTTTTTGCCTTTATATAAAATAACATCGTTAGTTATTTCCAACTGATTTTACTTATTTAATTCAAAATCATTTTGTAAATCGATTTTGCAAATATACATAATCTTGAAAGCCCAAACTAATTTTGGTATATTGCTGTGCTTTAAAAACAAAGTAATAAGAATAATTATGAGCAAACAAACGAACCAAGAAAATACTAATACACTAATCGTTGAAGATATTCCAAAAGTCTTAGCAGTATTACCTTTAAGAGACACTGTTATTTTTCCATATATGATTTTCCCCGTACTTGTGGGAAGAGAACAATCAATTTCGGCAGCAAATTATGCATTGGACACTTCAAAATATATTTTTCTTACCGCACAAAAAGAAGCAAGTATTGAAGAACCAATAGAAGATGATTTGTTTACATCCGGCACTGTAGCTAAAATTATCCAAATATTAAAACTACCTAACGGTTTAATGAAAATTTTAGTAGACGGAGTGTTACAGGGGAAAATAAAAAAATTCAAAAAAAACCGAAAATTTTTTGAAGCGGAAATTGAAGTTATAATTCCACCGGAAGAAGATCAAAAGGAATTAAACGCTTTAATTCGCAGACTTTCTGCAAATTTTAAGGAGTATGTAAAAATAAACAGAAATTTACCGGTTGAAGCAATAAGCGCTTATGATAATATTGATGAACCGGATAGGAAGGTGTTTTACGTTGCTGCAAATATTAATCAACCGATTGGTGTTAAACAATCTGTACTTGAACAATTTTCATTGAAAGATCAAATCTTTACTCTTATAAAAATCCTTAGTTCCGAAATAGATGTGTTAAAAGTTGAAAAAGAAATTGAAAATAAAGTACAAGAAAATATCACCAAGACCCAAAGAAAATTCATAATTCAAGAGCAAATAAGAATCTTACAAAACGAGCTAGGTAATGAAGAAACCGCTTCGCCCGAATTTGTAAAATTACATGAACGAATTAAAAAAGCAAAGATGCCTAAATCAATAAATGATAAGGCATTGGAAGAATTGAATAAACTTAAGAAAATTCCACCCAGCTCACCGGAATCAACCGTAATTAGAAACTACCTCGATTGGTTAATTGAGGTTCCGTGGTATAAAAAAACTAAAGATAATTTAGATATAAATAATGTACGAAAAATTCTGGATGAAGATCATTATGGTTTAGAAAAACCTAAAGAAAGAATTGTAGAACATATAGCCGTACTCAATTTAGTTAAACAAATGAAGGGACAAATACTTTGTTTTGTGGGACCTCCGGGAGTAGGTAAAACATCTTTGGGTAAATCTATTGCTCGAGCAATAGGAAGGAAATTTGTAAGAATCAGTTTAGGCGGAGTGAAAGACGAAGCCGAAATTAGAGGACATAGAAGGACTTATATCGGGTCTATGCCCGGCAAAATTATTCAGTCAATGAAAAGAGCAAAAACAATTAACCCTGTAATTTTATTAGACGAAATTGATAAAATGAGCATGGACTTCCGCGGCGATCCGTCTTCTGCAATGCTTGAAGTCTTGGACCCGGAACAAAACAATACTTTTAACGATCACTATTTGGATATTGAATATGATTTATCTCAAGTTATGTTTATTACAACGGCAAATGTAAGATATAATATTCCCCTGCCGCTTCAGGATAGAATGGAAATAATAGATCTTCCCGGTTATTTGGAATTTGAAAAATTTGAGATTGCAAAACGTCATATAATTCCAAAACAAATAAAAGCTCACGGACTTGATAAATTTAACGTTCAATTCACACCTGAAGCACTTAAAAAGATAATAGAAGAATATACTTTAGAAGCCGGTGTAAGAAATCTGGAAAGAGAAATTGCAACAAATCTTAGAAAAACCGCAAAGGATATAATTCTGGAGCAATCTAAGAATATTAAGAAAAGTATTAAGTTCATTATAGACGAAAAGAAAATTGAAAAAAACTTGGGTGTTCCAAAATTTAAACAGTCTAAAATTACAAAGGATGCTAAAATAGGCAGTGTTACCGGTTTGGCATGGACAAGTGTAGGAGGTGACATTTTACAAGTTGAATGCACTGTTATGAGCGGTTCCGAAAAACTCACACTTACGGGTCAGCTTGGCGATGTAATGAAAGAATCTGCACAAGCCGCTTTAAGTTACTTACGCTCAAATGCAAAAGATTTAGGTTTGAAACCAAACTTTTATAAAGGTAAAGAAATTCATATACATTTACCGGAAGGAGCTATACCAAAAGACGGACCTTCTGCGGGAATTACTATGACAATGGCAATGTACTCCTCAATAAGCGGAAAGCCTGCAAAAAGTGATATCGCAATGACCGGGGAAATTACTCTTAGAGGAAATATTCTGGCTATAGGCGGATTAAATGAAAAACTTCTTGCCGCTAAGCAGAGTGGGATTAAACGAGTTTTAATTCCCAAAGAAAATGTTAAAGATTTAGCTGAAATTAAGAAAGAAGTAAAAGAAGGACTAAAAATTATTCCAATTTCTAATATAAAAGATGCTATTCCCTATATTTTCACTAGAACCGTTTCAAAAAGGAAGGCAACAGTCGGTGGTAAAGCAGCTTCAAAAACGAAAAGAAAATAAATGAATAATTTATCCAAGGATATAACCGGCATATTAGATAAAAAATTATATTCGGAACTTGAATCGCAAATTCATTCTTTATTAGAGCCAAATTTACCTCTTATTTCAAATTTGGTAAACTTTATAGCTCTTCTTAAAGATAGACTTGATAAAATAAGCTGGATTGGTTATTATTTTTTAAAGGAGAATACATTATTTTTAGGTCCCTTTCAAGGTAAAGTTGCTTGTACTAATATTCAGCTTGGAGAAGGTGTATGCGGTAAAGTTGCTCTTAAAAAGGAATTGATTATAGTTGAAAATGTTCATGAATTCGAAGGACATATAGCTTGCGATACAGGTTCTAATTCAGAAATAGTATTACCTTTAATTTATGAAGATAAAGTTCTGGGAGTTTTAGATTTAGACAGCTATAATTTAGCAGCTTTTTCTGAAATAGATAGTAAATATTTAACCGATTTTTTAAGTATATTAACAGCAAAACTGGATTTTTCAAAATTTAATTTTTCATAAACAAATTCTTGTGCTTGGTAGTTTATGAAAAGGAATGGAGCAAATTTGAGTTTTATTGTAACGGCTAGAAAGTGGCGACCGCAAAAATTTTCTGACGTAATAGGTCAGGAACACATAACTACTACTCTTAAAAATGCCCTTATTAATAACAGAATTGGACATGCATATTTATTTGCCGGACCACGTGGTGTTGGTAAAACCACTACAGCCAGAATTCTTGCTAAAGCTCTGAATTGTTTAGACTTAAAAGATGGAGAACCGTGCAATCAATGTGAAATGTGCACTAAGTTCGACAATACCCAAACACTAGATATAATTGAAATTGACGGTGCATCCAATAGGAGAATTGAGGAAATTCGTTCATTGAGAGAATCTGTAAAATATGCGCCTACGGTCGGTAAATACAAAATATATATCATTGATGAAGTACACATGCTCACCACCGAATCCTTTAATGCATTATTAAAAACATTGGAAGAACCTCCGGAGCATACTGTATTTATCTTTGCCACAACCGATGTACATAAAGTTCCGCTCACAATCGTCTCAAGATGCCAGAGGTTTGATTTTAGAAGAATTAAATTACAAGAAATTAAATCCGCATTAAAAAAAATATCTGAGGCGGAAAACATAAGTATAGACGATGAATCATTAACAATAATTTCTAAAAAAGCTGATGGCGCTCTGAGGGATGCCGAGAGTATTTTTGATCAAGTTGTTTCATTCTGCGGAAATAAAATTGATTCTAAAGAAGTTAAGAAAATGCTTAATCTCATTGATGAAGATATCTTTTTTAGAATTTCCGATGCTATAGTTGATAAAAATTTTAATGTTGCTTTTGAAATTACAGCTGAGCTTTATGATAACGGTTGGAATTTTATTGACTTTTTGAATGGATTAGTTGAACACTTTAGAAATATATTAACTGTTACTATCCGAAATGACTCAAAACTTATTGAAACAACCGATAATTTCAAATCCAAATATCTAAAATATAAAGATACTTTTAGAGAAGGTGATCTCTTAAGAATTTTAACATTTATCAATAAAGTTCAATCGGAAATAAGATTTTCTCATGATCAAAAATTAAAAATTGAAGTTACTTTATTCCAGTTAATCGGGCTTGAAAAATCTTCGACAATTTCTTATTTATTAGAACAAATAAAAAAAAAAGGACTAGATGAAATAAATAATTCTTCCCAATCCCTTTTCTCTTCACAAAAGCCTATTTCTGAAACAAAAGTTAAAAAGACAAATCCTTTACTCACTAACGAAAAAATAATTCAAGAAAAAACTAAAGAAAGTAACTTTGAAAAGAAAGATGAATCTAATAATTTCGATTTTAAGACCATATTACACAAATGGAATTCTTTTATTGAACAAATTAAAGCCGATAAATTTACACTTGGCTCAATACTAGCTTCAGTAAAACCATTAAAATTAAACTATAATACTATAACAGTGAACGTTGAGCACTCTGATGATGTTAATATTTTAAGAGAAGAATGTGATTATTTAAGAAAAAAAGGGAAAACAATATTTGGTAGTAATGTTAAATTTGAATTTACTTCCGATATTACCGATATCTCAAAAGAGCAAAAACAAATACCTAATTATTCACCCGAGAAAACTACCCCTTCAACTAGAGATATAGAAATAAACGAAGATGATCCGTTTATTAAACATTTAATAGAAAAATTGGGAGCGAGGGAAATAAAACGTTAGAGAAATTTTAAGTATTTCCTATTCTTTAAAAATACTTTGTGCACTTTTTAAAATAAAAAATCCGGCAAAAGCCGGATCTAAAAAAACCTGGCAACGACCTACTCTCCCACACTTAAAAATGCAGTACCATCGGCGCGTAGAAGCTTAACTTCTCTGTTCGGAATGGGAAGAGGTGTTTCCTTCTAGCTATAGTCACCAGAAAACTTTAATAAACCAAAAAATAATTGATTTAATATAAATTTCAAAAATAAATGAAAGATTGAATGATTTTATAACTCAAGTCCTACCGACTTTTAATAAATTTTATGGTTAAGTCTCACGATCAATTAGTACTGCTCAGCTAAATACATTACTGTACTTACACTTGCAGCCTATCAACCTCGTAATCTCCGAGGGATCTTTAGTCCCGATTTGCATCGGGAAGGGATACCTAATCTTAAAGTGGGCTTCGCACTTAGATGCTTTCAGCGCTTATCCCTTCCGAACGTAGCTACCCAACCGTGCCACTGGCGTGACAATTGGTACACTAGAGGTTCGTTCACTCCGGTCCTCTCGTACTAGGAGCGACTCTTTTCAAGTATCCTGCGCCCGCAGAGGATAGGGACCGAACTGTCTCACGACGTTCTGAACCCAGCTCACGTACCGCTTTAATTGGCGAACAGCCAAACCCTTGGGACCTTCTTCAGCCCCAGGATGCGATGAGCCGACATCGAGGTGCCAAACCTTGCCGTCGATGTGAACTCTTGGGCAAGATCAGCCTGTTATCCCCGGAGTACCTTTTATCCTTTGAGCGACGGCACTTCCATTCGCAGCCGTCGGATCACTAAGTCCTGCTTTCGCACCTGCTCGACCTGTATGTCTCGCAGTCAAGCTCCCTTTTGCCTTTGCACTCGCCGCATGATTACCAACCATGCTGAGGGAACCTTTGAGAGCCTCCGTTACAATTTGGGAGGCGACCGCCCCAGTCAAACTACCCGCCTAACACTGTTCCAGATCCTGATTCAAGGACCGTGGTTAGAATCCAAATAAACCAAGGGTGGTATTTCACCATTGACTCCACCGCAACTAGCGTCACGGCTTCACAGTCTCCCACCTATCCTACACATGACCTATCCGAACCCAATGCTAGGGTGCAGTAAAGGTTCACGGGGTCTTTCCGTCCATCTGCGGGTAACCGGCGTCTTCACCGGTACCACAATTTCACCGAGCTCGTGGTTGAGACAGTGCCCAAATCGTTGCACCATTCGTGCAGGTCGGAACTTACCCGACAAGGAATTTCGCTACCTTAGGACCGTTATAGTTACGGCCGCCGTTTACTGGGGCTTCAATTCAGAGCTTCTCCCGAAGGATAACCCCTCCTCTTAACCTTCCAGCACCGGGCAGGTGTCAGTCCCTATACATCGTCTTAATTGACTTCGCAGAGACATATGTTTTTGTTAAACAGTCGCTTGGGCCTTTTCACTGCGACCTCTTTCGGCTCCATAAGAAAAAATTTCACCTAATTGAGGTACTCCTTCTCCCGAAGTTACGGAGTTAATTTGCCGAGTTCCTTAACCACGACTCACTCGAGCGCCTTAGAATACTCATCCCGTCTACCTGTGTCGGTTTGCGGTACGGACTGATAAAATTTTCCCGTACGAAGCTTTTCTCGGCAGTATGATTACGATCAGTTTATGTCCAAAAGGACTCCCGTTCGCGCCTCAGTGTTAAGAGAATGCGGATTTGCCTACATTCTCCACCTACACGCTTAGACCACCTAATCCAACAGGCGGCTGATCTTCACTCCTGCGTCCCTCCTTACGGTCAAACAAATTTTACCAGGTACAGGAATATTTACCTGTTTTCCATCGCCTACGCCTTTCGGCCTCGGCTTAGGGTCCGACTAACCCTGAGATGATTAACATTGCTCAGGAACCCTTAGACTTTCGGCGAACCGATTTTTCATCGGTTTTATCGTTACTTATGCCAACATTTGCTTTTCTATACGCTCCAATAAACCTCGCAGTTTACCTTCAGTGCATATAGAATGTTCCTCTACCGCTCCTCCGATAAATCGGAAAAGCCCAAAACTTCGGTAAGTGGTTTAGTCCCGAAAATTGTCGGCGCCGGGTCGCTTGACTAGTGAGCTATTACGCACTCTTTAAATGAGTGGCTGCTTCTAAGCCAACATCCTAGTTGTCTTAGCAACCCAACATCCTTGATCTGTTAACCACTATTTAGGGACCTTAGTTGTTGGTCTGGGTTGTTCCCCTCTCGGCGATGCAGCTTATCCCACACCGCCTGACTCCCGAAAAACATGTATACGGAATTCGGAGTTTGTCTGGGTTTGGTACCGTTGTGACAGCCCTAGCCCAATCAGTGCTCTACCTCCGTTACATTTTTAATCGAGGCTAGCCCTAAAGCTATTTCGAAGAATACGAGCTATCTCCGAGTTTGATTGGCCTTTCACCCCTACCCTCACCTCATCCAAGCGGTTTTCAACCCGCAATGGTTCGGACCTCCATGAGGTTTTACCCTCACTTCATCCTGGACAAGGGTAGCTCACTCGGTTTCGCGTCTACCGCATGTTACTAAATCGCCCTATTCAGACTTGCTTTCGCTACGGCTTCTTCTCTGAGAGAATTAACCTTGCAACATACGAGTAACTCGTTGGCTCATTATCCAAAAGGCACGCTGTCATCCCGATAAATCGGGACTCCAACTGCTTGTAAGCACACGGTTTCAGGTACTATTTCACTCTCCTGTTAGGAGTACTTTTCACCTTTCCCTCACGGTACTTATTCACTATCGGTCACAAGAGAGTATTTAGCCTTACCAGATGGTTCTGGCAGATTCCCACAAAATTCCACTCACTTCGTGGTACTCGGGTACATTTTTCAAGAAGTCAATTTATTTTTGCCTACAGGACTTTCACCTTCTCTGGTTAAGCTTTCCAGAATATTCGACTAACAAATTGATTTGTAACTTCTCGACCTCATCGTAAATTGGTCTAAAAATGCCCCACTACACCATTAACACAACGATTACGTTCTTTAACATGTTAAACGGTTTAGGCTGTTTCCCTTTCGCTCGCCACTACTAAGGAAATCATTATTATTTTCTCTTCCACCAGGTACTTAGATGTTTCAGTTCCCTGGGTTAGCTTCTCGCATCCTATGTATTCAGATGCGGATATCCTAACATTACTTAGGATGGGTTATCCCATTCGGAAATCCGCGGGTCTTAGGTTATTACCACCTTACCGCGGCATATCGTCGGTAATCACGTCCTTCATCGCCTTCTTGTGCCTAGGCATCCACCGTGTGCCCTTAATAACTTAGCCAAAAATCTATTAAAAGACGGTTAATTTATTATGGACGTTAGAGTCAGTAAATAATAAAAATTATCTACTCATTCAATCTTTCAAAGAACAAAATAAATAGTGGAGCTAATCGGGCTTGAACCGATAACCTCCGCCTTGCAAGGGCGGCGCTCTCCCAATTGAGCTATAGCCCCCAATAAGAAATAATTAGGGGTGCTTTTTAGTGAATACAAAGAAACACAACACCTTTCAATTGTGGGCCTGAGTGGAATTGAACCACTGACCTCACGCTTATCAGGCGTGCGCTCTAACCATCTGAGCTACAGGCCCAGTGTATTCACTTTTTTATCAATCTATAAAGAACAAATAAAAATGAAAAGTGAGTGAAATAAAGCTGTGATAGCGATTACTCTTTAGAAAGGAGGTGATCCAGCCGCACCTTCCGGTACGGCTACCTTGTTACGACTTAGCCCCAGTCACCAGTTTTACCTTAGGCAGCTCCCTCTCGAAAGTTGGGTCACTGACTTCGGGTACTCCCGGCTTCCATGGCTTGACGGGCGGTGTGTACAAGGCCCGGGAACGTATTCACCGCGCCGTGCTGATGCGCGATTACTAGCAATTCCGGCTTCATGGAGTCGAGTTGCAGACTCCAATCCGAACTGAGGATACTTTTATGAGATTGGCTCCACCTCGCGGCTTCGCGACCCATTGTAGTACCCATTGTAGCACGTGTGTAGCCCTAGGCGTAAGGGCCATGCTGACTTGACGTCATCCCCACCTTCCTCACTACTTGCGTAGGCAGTCCCATTAGAGT
>CBEVZC010000069.1:0-16001 GCA_965554225.1 uncultured bacterium
TTTCAGGGGATTGATCAAGAATTAATCCTTGAAATGAATAGCCGTCTTTATTGAAATTAATTAATTCTTTATCTAAATTAAATTTTAAAGTGATTGCATTATAGCTTCCAAATGTATCAAATGAAAAGGTTGGAACAGGCACCGACGGGATATGAACTTTCTTAATTACTTTGATGCTGTCTATATCCTTAGGGAGCAATGAAACAAAATATTTGAGTTTCTGAATGGAATTTAAATGGTCACTTCCTTGTGCTGCAATCTGTGTAAAAACAACTTCCTGTGTGTCTCCGGGTGCCATTGTAAAGGGACCGGAACCCAAAGCAAATCTTCGATCTCCGGGTACGTATTCAACACCGTCAATATAACCGATTTTATTTACAGGATCACCGCTGAAATAAAAATTTGTAACACCTCCGCCCAAGTTAGATGGTAAAGTTAGCGGCGAACCATCGACCTGTTTTCCTTGCATCAAATTATAATAAGATATAGTTCCAAAAAGATAGTCTCCTAGATAAGGTGCAGCATTTAAAAATTCATTTTTATATACGTAGTGGAATGAAGTCATTCCTAAATTTTTCTTACCGAATATTTTTTTACCTTCAAATGTGGCAAAGTCGTCTTGAGTCCCGTTAACTATGGGACCTTGAATAAGCTTAATTCCTGCTGCCGGTGGGTTTCCTGCTGCCGGTGGGTTAGATGAATATACCTGATCAATTTTATTTGCATTGTAGACATAGCCAAGATCCAGCAATGTATCGCAACCGACTAAGTCGTTTGAAGCATTCCCAAGATCAGGATCGTTCCAGATGGAGAAATACATCTCCTCAAAGTTTGAACTGCTTTTATTGATTAGTTTATACTTTTTAAATATCATATTGCTGAACGGATATCTATCCGTATATCCCCAAACGGTTACTTGCATTTCAATTCCCATAGGCAAAGAACCATAAAGTGGTTTTGTTCGATTCGAATCCAGATCGTTTGCAACAAACCAGAGAGTTTGATCAGCGCCGGGAACTCCGGGGATATCAATACCGGGATCATAAATTCCATTGTTGTTTTTGTCATCAAAAGGAGCTCCATCGTTAGCAGGCCATTCATTCCAGTCTTTTTCATATTGTGCTCTAACTTCTTGTTCGGTCCCTTCACCGTCATTAACTTCAGAGGATAGATCGCCGGTTTTATAATCAGGGCGAACTCTGAAAACTCTGGCATCGGAAGCACCCGAATCCTCTGCTGCACCATTGGGTAATATCTTACCGGGCTGCAGCCCTGAACGGTAAGTTGATCCACCGACCCGTATCTGACCGTTGATTTTTGCTCCCCAAACTAATCCCGATTCATAAATAATGGCTTTATCGCTTCCTTTAGGAAAGACAAAACCGGAATTACCCTTCGGTTTATTATCAGCTTCTCCATTGGCATAAATGTAGGTCGAGATATTGTTGATGTTGAATTTTGAATAGGGAACTTCACCACTATTTTTTTTCGTAAGCTTGTTGTATTTCGGAGTATTTTTGGCTTGTATGCTAAAAATACACAAGGGTATAATTAAAATAAAGGGTATAATTTTTTTCATGACTGTTTCCCTATGATTTTTTTAAAGTTATTTTAAAATAATCATCTTTCTTGTTTCAATATAATTCCCCAATTTTATTTTATAATAATAAATTCCGCTTGGTAAATTAGAAGCATTAAACTCTACCTTATAATCCCCGGGCTTTTGTTTGTTATTTACAAGGGTTGCTATTTCTCTTCCGAGGATATCATATACCTTTAATTGTACAAGTTGAGACGCAAAATTTTGCGTCTTTACAATACTATTTGATGCACCTGCCTGCCGGTAGGCAAGGTTTGAGGGTATTTGATATTCAATTGTAGTTGAAGGATTAAAAGGATTAGGATAATTTTGAAATAGTTTGAATTTTTTAACAATTTTAGGCTCGGAGGAAATACCTGTAGTAACTTTTTGAATATCCTTAAGTATTAAATTATTCGGATCAATTGAAATGTTTTGAGGTTTGCCTGTTATCTCAATCTTAAAATTCTGATCTTTTTGGTTATTGAAAACCGTTAGCAATGTATCGCCAACATCTGTGGTAACTTTAACTTGAATAGGCATTGTGAAGAAAGTCGGATTGTTGTGATCGGCTTGACTTACATTAAAATTAAATTGGTATTGCTGACCAGATATATGTTTATAACCCCAATCGAAAGTATATTTAGGAAAGTCCTCGCCATAAATCCATTCTTGAAAAAAGTAATTTAAATCCATCCCGGATACATCTTGGGCAACTCTCTGAAAATCTTCAGTAGTTGCAACTCCGTATGCTAATTGCGGGTCGGATAAATATGTTTTTAATATGTTAAAGAAATTAGCATCACCAACAATCCCTCTTAACATATGCAGCACAACTGACCCTTTGGAATAACTCCTTGCTCCGTCAAAAATTTCACCTATACTATTAATATTTTGGACGTATATTGTTCCAACTGCGGACTTAGCACGGTTAATGTCAAAGTTAATTTCATTATTATAAGCTCCTTTCCCGTTTTTAAATTCTTGGTATAAGGCTTCCGAATAGGTCGCAAATCCTTCGTTAAGCCAGATGTGATGCCAGTCCTTGCATGTAACCTTATCACCGAACCATTGATGTGCCAATTCGTGTGATTGTATAGTTGTACCAAAAGCGCCCATCGAAGAAACCGTTTGATGTTCCATCCCGCCGCCCCAGCCGAATTCTGCATGTCCGTATTTTTCATCAAGATATGGGTAGGGACCGAATAAGTTAGAATAAATCTGCAACATGCTTACTGTTTCATCTAATTGGTTTTTCCGAGCTGCGGTAAAATTTTCAGGATAATTATAATTAAAAACCTCCATTGTATCGTCGAGAGCATAAACAAAATAATTTTTGTAAATCTTATAATTTGCCATTGCAAGCGATATCAAATAATTTGCAATGGGATGATGATTCTTCCATTTATATGTTTTTGTTCCGTCATTGTTATTAATCACTTCTTCCAAAGACCCATTAGAAACAGTGTAAAAAGAACTGTCGCTTGTAACCCAAACATCCGATGAGTTTACCTTATCAGCGGGAGTGTCTTTACAAGGCCACCAGTCGCTCGCTCCGTATGGTTCGCTTAATGTATAAATTGCCGGCTGCCCGTTATGATCACCAAACTCAAAACTGCCAAATCCCGAAGACCCAGGATGACCGTGGTAATAAATATTAATGGAAAACGATTCCCCCAGAGCATAACTTTCTAGAAGCGTTATGTTTATTATATTTTGTGAATGATCAAATTGGAGCTTAGAAGTATTAGCAATTATTGAATCTACTGTTAAAGAATTTTGGAGATCAAGAAAGAATTGTGAAAGACCGGGAACTTTGCTTTTTGCATTGACTGTAACCAACCCGAATATTTGTTGAGATGCGTAGTCAATGTTAAGATTTAACTTATAATATGTTACGTCTATATTTTCATCTCCCGGATATTGAATCTGAGAAGTTTTGGAAATTTTAGAATAGTAAGCCTTTTTAACTACCGCACACAGGTTTTCGCCATTCTGTGCAGACAATTGAATGCTAAAAACAGATGCTAATATAATAATACTTAAAGTCCTCATAATAGTTCCTTATAACAATTCTAATTTATTAATTTATAATGTAAGAAATAAAATTATTTAAAAAAACACCCAAAAAATACCTTGAAAATAAGTTGCTTTCTCGAATTTAATTGAGCTTATAAATAGATGAGTTTATTCGAGCGTGGGAAAGGGAAGGGAAAGGGAAAAACATTTAAAAGTATGGTCTTATTTAGAACTGCAGAGTTCCAACAAAACACCTTTCGCAGATTTCGGGTGGACAAAACCGATTTGCAATCCTTCCGCGCCGTCGCGCGCTTTTTTGTCAATTAGAGTAATTCCCTTATTCGCAAGTTCGTTCAAAGCGGAGTTTACGTTATTAACATTCAAAGCAATATGATGCAGACCTTCGCCGCGTTTTTCAATAAATTTATTTACCGGACTGTCAATATCTGTCGGCTCAAGCAGCTCCAGCTTAGTTTGCCCGATTTTAAAAAAGGCAGTCCTAACTTTTTGGTCTTTTACTTCTTCGATGCCGTAACATTTCAGTCCGAGAATATCTTCATAAAGTTTAATCGACTCATCCAAATTTTTAACTGCTATTCCAATATGTTCAATGTGAGAAATATCCATAATATCCTCAATAATTTTATAGTATTTACTTTATATTATATAATTACGCTTTCGTGATATTCTCCGAAAACATCTCTTAAAGTATTAGAAATTTCTCCAATACTTGCATAAGTTTTAACGGCTTCAACAATATAGGGCATCAAATTTCTTTCTGTTTCAGCTGCTTTTTTAAGTTCGTTTAGTTTTGTTTTGACAACGTTGTTATCCCTTTCAGATTTTATCTTTTTTAGAAATAATTTCTGATTTTCTTGAATTTGTTTGTCGATTTTAAGAAGATCCGAATACTGATCTTCTTCTTCGATATATTCATTTACACCGACCACAATTTTCTCTTTACTTTCCAACTCTTTATTGAATTGGTATGCCGATTTTTGAATCTCTTTTTGAACATAACCTGCTTCAATGGCATTTATCATTCCGCCCATCGAATCAATTTTTTTAATATATTCATTTGCTTCTTTTTCAATTTGGTTCGTCAAAGTCTCAATGAAATATGAACCGGCTAAAGGATCAATTGTGTTTGTAAGACCACTTTCATGCGCAACAATCTGCTGAGTTCTTAAAGCGGTTTTAACCGATTTTTCTGTTGGTAAAGCCAGTGCTTCGTCTTTTGAATTTGTATGGAGACTTTGTGTCCCGCCTAAAACAGCAGCTATTGTTTGTATCGTAACCCGGATTATGTTATTATCTACTTGTTGAGCCGTTAATGTTGAACCTGCTGTCTGAGTATGAAATCTCAACATTTGTGAGCGCTCTTTTTTAGAATTAAATCTATCTTTCATAATTTTAGCCCACATTCTTCTTGCCGCTCTAAACTTTGCGACTTCTTCAAGCAAATCGTTATGGGCGTTAAAAAAGAAAGATAATCTTCCTGCAAAATTGTCCACGTCCAGACCGGCTTCCAGTGCTGCTTTTACGTAAGCTATGCCATCAGCCAAAGTAAATCCTACTTCTTGAGCTGCTGTGGAGCCTGCTTCGCGAATATGGTAGCCGGATATAGAAATTGTATTCCATTTTGGTACTTCATTTGAGCAGTACTTAAAAATATCAGTTATAATTCTCATTGATGGTTTCGGCGGATAAATATAAGTCCCTCTTGCAACATATTCCTTCAAAATATCGTTTTGAATTGTTCCTCTTATTTTATCTTTGGGAACTCCTTGTTTTTCGGCAACTGCAATATACATCGCAAGTAAAATAGCTGCCGGGGCATTAATTGTCATAGATGTGGAAACTTTATCCAAAGGGATTTTATCAAAAAGAATTTCCATATCGGCAAGTGTATCGATTGCAACACCAACTTTTCCAACTTCGCCCTCCGCTATCGGATCGTCGCTGTCATAACCGATTTGTGTAGGCAGATCAAATGCAACGGATAATCCGCTTTGCCCTTGAGATAATAAATACCTGTACCTTTTATTTGATTCTTTTGCGGTACCGAATCCGGCATATTGTCTCATTGTCCATAGTTTACCTCTGTACATTGTCGGCTGAATCCCGCGCGTATATGGGAATTCACCTGGAAAACTTAAGTCCCTAATAAAATCTAACTCTTTAATATCGTTTGGAGTATAAAGCGGATTAACGGGACTGAAAGATTGTGTGGTAACATTAGACTTCCTTTCTTGATGTTTTTCAACGGCTTTTTTATAAGTTTTCGCTTCCCAATTTTGCATTTCTTTCTGAATTTTATCGATATTATCCATTTTTAACTCGGTAAAACCTAATAATGAATTTTTATTATTTAATATTGTTCTAAAATAAGAAAAAATAATTCAATTCGATAAAGTAAAATTGAAAAGGAAGGAATCGTGTTAAAACAACTGCATGATTGTGAATTAGTCCCAAAAGAAGTATTTAAGAAAAGTTAAGAATGATCTTTCTAACGGTTATATTGCGTTAATATTTAATCTTCGATTTAGTTATCATACCAAAAATAGAATTTTTTGCTAAAACACTTAGCGTTACTCCTCTTGCAAGCATAAATAAAATCATTGCTAACCAGAGACTGCGGCTGCCGTAAAATCCTTTTGTTAAAAAGTAAACCGGTAAAAATATCACTATGGTTGAAAACAGCATTGAGTTACGCATCGTTTTTGTTGCTGTTGCACCTATGTAAACCCCGT
Organism: uncultured bacterium; assembly: GCA_965554225.1. Classification (GTDB taxonomy): domain Bacteria; phylum Bacteroidota; class Ignavibacteria; order Ignavibacteriales; family Melioribacteraceae; genus BMS3ABIN04. Next base: position 6,352 of record CBEVZC010000069.1, read on the forward strand.
CCCAAACAAAAGAAAATGAGTTAATAAGCGGAGCAATAATTGTCCAAATAGCAAAAGTAAGAGCTGTATCAATTATCAATTGTTGGTTTGTATAAAGCTGAATAAATCCTTTAATATCAAGGAGGAATAGAAATGAAAATAGAATACCAAGACCGATACTCCAGTAAAATGTAAGGCGAATTACTTTTAATAATTCGGGTCGCTTTTTTGCGCCGATATATTTCCCGACCAAACTTTCCGCGGCAAAAGCAAAGCCGTCAATTCCGTAAGAAAGGATCATCCATAGTTGAAGTAAGATAGAGTTAGCTGCTAATATTGTATCGCCGTAAGCTGCCGATTCTGCTGTAAAATACGAAAAGACAAATATCAAGCACAAAGTCCGAATGAAAATATCAAAATTAATACTGAAGAATTTTTTGATTTTCTCAAGCTCAAATATTTTCTTTAAATCTATATAATTAAGATAATCTTTATAGGAAAAATTGAAAAGAACAATTGCTAAAAATATTCCGGAATATTGGGCAATTACAGTAGCCCAAGCAATTCCTTCTACGTCCATATTGTATTGATAAACAAATAAAAAGTTAAGTCCTATGTTTACAAGATTTATGAAGACGCTTAAGAATAAAGGGAAGCGTGAGTTTTGCATTCCAAGGAACCAACCGTTAAATGCATAAAGACTTAAAGTAGCCGGTGCGGCATAAATTCTAATATCAAAATATTGCTTCCCGAAAGTTTCAACGTCACTAGAAGCATTAACTAAGGAAAAACTGATATTTCCGATGATGTTTTTTAGTAATATAAAAAGAATGGCAAAAGAAACAGCAACCAAAACGGCACGGGTAAGAGTTTGAATAATTTCTTTATTATCCTTCTTTCCGAAAGATTGCGCCGTCATTCCGGTTGTACCCATACGTAAAAACCCGAAACCCCAGTAAAGGAAATTGAATATCATTGAACCTATTGCAATTGCTCCGAGATAAGCAGGGTCCGGCAAATGCCCCATTATTGCAGTATCAACAGAACTTAGAAGAGGAACAGTTAAATTGCTTAATATATTTGGGATTGCAAGGCGAAGGATTTTCTTATTCACAAACAGATTTATCCTTTTATGTTAAAATGATTTAAGATAATTTTGAACATTTTTCAGCAGAAGTAACAATACCTTTAATTAGAGAAGAACTGAATCCGTGATGTTCCATCTCATTTAAACCGGCAATTGTACAGCCTTGCGGAGTTGTAACCTTATCAACTTCTTCTTCCGGATGAGTCTTATTCTGAAGTAGAATTGAAGCAGCGCCTTTAGCAGTTTGTGCCGCTATAAAAAGCGCTTCCTCAGCATGGAAACCAATTTCAATGCCCCCTTGCGAAGCAGCCCTCACTGCTCTTAAAAAGAATGCAAGTCCGCAAGCACCAAGGACGGTAGCGGAAACCATCAATTCCTCTTTAATAATAAGAGTGCTTCCGAGTAAGTCGAATAATTGTTTTGCTAAATTAAGCGCTCTTTTATTTTCTTTATGAACACTTAAGCATGTCATAGATTCGCTAATTTTAATTGCCGTGTTCGGCATAACTCTTACGACAGGAATATTTTTACTGATTTTATTTTTAATGGTTTCTATATTTACACCGGAAACAACGGAAAATAAGATGTGTCTCTTTTCCTCCAAAGTATTTTTAATATCATTCAGCACATTATCCAATTGATGCGGAGTTACGGCAATAATAATAATTTCCGAATTGCGAACTGCTAATTTATTATCGGCAGTAGTGTTGATTCCGAATTTCTTATATTTTTTTAGTGCTTCATGCTTTCTTCTTGTAATATAAATATTTTTATTTTTTACGGATTCTGTTTTAATAATTCCCGTTGCTATAGCCGAACCGATATTCCCGCAACCGATAATGGCAATTTTTTTTGATTTCAGTTCCATTTAGAATTCCTCAATTAAACTTTTAATTTTTCTCCTTCGGATTTTGCTATGATTACTGCACAAGATGAATCACTCCATACATTAACGGTTGTGCGCATCATATCAAGTATGCGATCGACTGCTAAAATAAGTCCTACACCTTCCAGCGGTAAACCCACAACCGAAAGCACAACTGTTATCATTACCAAACCTGCCATAGGAATTCCGGCAGCGCCAATTGATGCAAGCAAGGCAGCAAAAACCATTACAAACTGCTGAACAAAAGGAATATCGAGACCGTAAGCCTGAGCAATAAAAATTGCGGCTACCAGTTCGTACAGAGCGGTTCCGTCCATATTTACTGTAGCGCCAAGCGGAAGTACAAAGCTCGTAATTTTATTCGACACTCCGTCTTGGAATTCGACTGCTTCCATTGTAAGTGGTAGCGTAGCGCTGGACGATGCAGTTGAAAATGCAGTTAATAATGCTGTTATCATATTTCGAGCATGTTTAACCGGATTTGCCTTACCTATAAACTTAACTAAGAGCGGAAGAGTGATAAAAGCATGCGTTGATAATGCTAGAATAACCGTCAGCATATAAAGCCCTAAACTTGAACCAACTTCGGCTAAGTTTCCTTCGGTTACTTGTTTTGCCACTATTTGCGTTACAATTCCAAAAATTCCTAATGGTGTAAATTTTATTATAAACATTGTAATTTTCATCATTACTTCAAAAAATGCGTTAAAAAAATCTGTAAGCATTGTTTGATATTTGTTCTCAACTTTAGTAATAAAAAAACCGAGAATCATTGCAAAGAAAATTACTCCAAGCATATTACCGTTGGCAAAAGCTTTAAATACATTACTTGGAACGATATTCTGAAGCGTATGTCCGAAGGAATTTTTTGCTGAAGCTAAACCTTGAACCGATTGTGTAAGGCCTAAATCAACTCCAACTCCCGGACGAATAATGTTAACAAAGACAAGACCGGTAATAATAGCAAGTAAACTGGTTAATACATAGTATCCAAGGGTTTTAAGTCCAAGCCTCCCGAAATCATTTGCTCCTCCAATGTTCGCAACTCCGGAAACGATAGAACTTAAAATTAGAGGAACTATCACCATTTTTAATCCATCTAAAAATAATGTTCCCATCCATGCAGTATAGGGAACAGAACCCGGAAGAAATATCCCAAATAGAATACTTAATATTAAAGCAATTAGTATCTGCCAGTGCAATTTCATTTTAAACATATCGATTATTTAAAAAATAATTAAATTAGTTGTAAAACAATCTCATCACAGATCGCATATCCTTTAGAAGTTAATTTTAAAACTCCATTTGATCTCTGCACAAAATCATTTTTAATTAACTTTGAGATTTTTTCAAAATTATTTTTATACCATGAATTTCCAAAAATAGAAAACATTTCATTTAAATCAATACCTTTACTCCGAAGAGCCAGCATAATATATTCTTCTAATTTCTGTTTGTCACTAAGATTTTCCATTCCTCTAACAGCATTACCACTTTTAGAAATTTCTTTTATATAGTGCTTTAAACTCGAATAATTCCACCATCTTTTACCGTTGACAAAGGAATGTGATGCAGGTCCAAAACTTAAATAATCTCCGTATTTCCAATAATTTAAATTGTGCTTCGATTCAAATCCCGGTTTGCAAAAGTTGGAAACTTCATATTGTTCAAATCCTTTCCCGGTTAGTATTTTTATAGTAGATTCATACAAGTCGGAATCAAAATCGTTATCTCCGATTTTAGCTTTCCCATCAAGTACCAATTTATTAAGAATAGTGCCTCTTTCCAATATTAAGCTGTATGCTGAAATATGCGTTATCGGTAAACTTAAAGCCTCGTATAAATTTTCCGTCCATTTTTTCTTTGTTTGTTTCGGCAGGTTAAAAATCAAGTCAATACTTATATCGTTAAATCCTATGGCAGCTGCATTATTGACGGTATCTATTGCAGCCTTGGGGTTGTGTATTCTGGTTAAAAACTCCAAATCATCTTGGTGAAACGATTGTATGCCGATACTCAGTCTGTTTATACCAATATTCTTAAAGTTTTCCAGTTTGTTTTTATCTACTGTTCCCGGGTTTGTTTCCAGTGTGATTTCTACATTAGGGTCGACAGAAAAATGAGACTTAATATTTTCTAAAATTTGATTAATATAGCTTACGCTCATTAACGAAGGAGTCCCTCCACCAAAAAATATTGTCTTTACATTTCTCTCTGAAGAATAGTTAGAGGAATAACTTTCTATTTCTTTTTTAAGAGCATCTAAAAATAACTCTTGATTTTCCAATGTAATAAGTGAATAAAAATCACAATAAATACATTTGTGATCGCAAAACGGAATGTGTATGTAAATGGAAATATCTTTCATTAAAATTAGTTAGATGTTGTTTGAGAAAAAACAAACATACTAATTTTTTAAAGCAAATTTTAGTCGAGGAATTGTTTATACGAATAGAATATTTGGAAGAGAAGATGATGAAAAAAAATTTCTGTGAAGAAAGGATATTTAAAACAGGACCCGGTTTTTATCCGAGCCCCGTTTAATTGAACTATTGATCAGCTAAAAATTATAGTTCCGTATCGGCTTCGAATACTAAATCTAATGCACCGGTTATAGTATGCGTTCCGGCTCCGCTTGTAATATCGATATTAAAGCTTCCCGTAAAGCAAATTTCCCCTTGAGCTGCCAACACAGCTTCCAAATATGTGTTTATTGCTTGAATTTCATTTTCAGTTAAAGTTATTTTATAAGGGGTTGTAACATAATCGCTTGCTTTTGCTCCGGGAATACTTTCAGTAAATAATGTTACTCCGTTCCCGTCTTTCAAAGTAATTGTAACGTCGCCTTGTAAGTTTTCCGGACTGTATGAAATTGTTCTAAACGCAATCTCAGAAAATTTTAAGCTTTTGATTTTATCTCTGTATTGCTGATAAGTATCACTGTTGTTGATGCAAAAAGTTTGTGATTCCGAAATAGAATTATTACTGCCCGTAGCTGTAAATTCTTGCGAATAAGGAATATTAACAGGATAGTTTTTTAATGCATCTACTATATCGCAGCTTGTTAGCGAAACGACTAACAGACCAAAGAATATAGCCGTAATTATTTTTGTTTTGAATTTCATTTAATACTCCTTTTAGAATTGAAAAGTTAAACCTGTTGTTAAAACACCTTGAGTGCCAAGGCTATAATCTGCGTTTATTACAAAGAATGGTAAACTTAATGCGCCGCCTACAGTCATTCTAAATTTATTTTCTCCGTCTACACTTATACTAATTTCTTGGTTCTTTTTGTCAGGTGATAAACCATTTGGGTCTGTGAAAGTGTATTTAAAATCCACCGTTGTAGATTCTAATTGCAGTCCGCCGTAAATATCCAATACACCAAACGACTTGCTGGCATGAACGTTAAAAGCTGTATTTTTTACATCAACAATATCGGAAATAGAGAATGTGTTATATAAAAATTGAACGGCAATATTAACCGGGAAAAGAGGAATATATTGACTAATACTATGCTTAATTCCTAAACCGAATAAATTTATTTCTTCCTGGTCAACTTTAATTGTCGGTAAATATCTTACCATTAACTCGGTTCCCATAAAGCTTATTGATGCTTGCGGAAATACCATTGGGACAGAAGATTGATTTAATCCTGACGGGTAAGCTAAGTATCCTAACGGACCTGAATACGCAGCTCCTTTATTTCCGTAGATTGTAGCGGTTGGCTTATCGGCGGTATATCCGGAAGGTAAATTTTGCGGAGTAAATGTTTTCTGATCATCTGGAATTAGGATCAGCATTCCTCTAACTCCAATTGAAAAACCAAATAATTTAGGAACATAAGCATCATGATAACCGCCGGAGTTAAAAGCAGTACCGATAGAGGTTGCAAGAGGTTGAGCAAAGCCTGTTAAATCGTCTTCAAGTAAAAAACTTAATCGATCTTCAACTTGAGCATAAGTCCGCATTGAAAATAAAAATGTTAGAATGAGCAATAATAATGTTTTTTTCATTTAGGGTCCCTCTTTTTATTTGAACATATTTGATTAGTAAAAAATTGAAACTCTCTATAGTAAAACATTTTAAGAGTCGAATTTAATGAACATTAAAAAAAATCCAACAAAAAAATTACATTTGCTTTTATTCGTTGCTTAACATACTGTATAATGTTAACTGCAATAAATAAATTGATTAAATAATATCTACAATTTCAATGACGCAAATATGTCATTTTTATTTTGACTAAATTTTTGTTCAAAAGTATGAATGAAATTAAGAGCGTTAACAAAACTAAAAATATATGAAAACATGAAACATTATCGAAAAAAAAGAGGGATTTTAAAGAACAAAAATTTAATTTATACCCATTAATTCTTTTGCACCTATTAAACTGGCGTCGGTTATGTTTTCTCCGCTCATCAGTTTGGCAACTTCAATAATTTTCTCATTAGTATCTATTTTTTTTAGAGAACTAATTACTCTGCCGTTAATTTGTTCCTTGCTAACTACAAAATGATGATCTGCGATTGCAGCAATTTGAGGTAAATGTGTGATAGCTATAATTTGATGGAAAGATGCAAGGTCTTTCATAGAATTCCCGACTTTTTGTGCAATTCTTCCGCTAACGCCCGTATCAATTTCATCAAATATTAAAAGCGGAAGTTTATCTGTTTTTGCCAGAACAGATTTAAGTGCAAGCATAATTCTGGATATTTCACCTCCGGAAGCAACTTTGGAAAGAGGTTTTAACTCCTCGCCTATGTTAGTTGAGATGAAAAACTCAATATTGTCAAATCCCTTATTGTTGAGCTTAACCATTTTATCTTTTACCAAAACAAAGTTTTGTGCATCGTTTACCGCTTCAGAATAACCAAAGCGAATTTCAAAACGTGCATCGTTTATTCCTAATTGTTTTAACTCCGATTCCACTCCCTTTTTTACAAGAAGAGAGGATTTTTTGCGCTTTCCCGATAGTTGAATTGCTAAATCGGAGAGTCTGCTTCTTAGGTTTTCAATTTGAGTTTCCATCTCAGTTATTTTTTCGGAAAAATTTTCCGCTAATTGAAGTTCATTAAATATTCTCTCCCGGTATTCCAAAACATTTTTAAGCGAAGGACCATACTTTTTCTTTAATAGAGTTAACTCCGCTAATCTGTTCCGTATTTCTTCAATTTTTGTAGGATCAATATCCAAATTATCATTATAATCACGGAAAAAATCAGAAAGATCATTTATCGACGCGACTGATTCGTTTAGCTGATTATAGCGTTCCTCAAACACTTTATCAATACTTAGTAATTCGTTTATCAAAGCTTGGACTTGAACTAATTTATTATAAATTGAATTTTCGGATTCATAAAGATTTAGGTAAACGTCAGATGTATTTGTTAATAACTTTTCCGAATTCTCTAATATTTTAAGCTCTTTTCCCAAATTTATATCTTCACCGGGCATGGGTAATATTTTGTCGATTTCACTAAGTTGGAAAGAATAGAATTCCTTTTTTTCCCGGAGGTTACTTTCATTTTCCTTTAATCTTTTCAGCCCGGAAATTTTTGATAAGAACTGTTCTCTAATTTTAGTAAATTTATCCAGCAGATATTCATAATTACCGAATTCATCAAGCATGGACAATTGTAAATCCGATTTTAACAGCGATTGATGATCATGCTGACCATGCAGATCAACCAGCAAGTTTCCGATTTCTTTAATAACAGTTAAATTGACCGGTGTATCATTTACAAAATTCCGGCTTGTGCTTTTTAATGAAATTTCCCTTCGTACAATTAGTTCACTTTCAAAATCAAGGTTATATTTTTCCATTAAATCTTTTATCTTATTATTATCGGCCGAATCGTAAATGCCTTCAATTATAGTTTTTTTTGCACCCTTTCTTATTAAGTTCGTCGATGCTCTTCCGCCGAGGAGTAAACTCATTGCACCAATAATTATAGATTTCCCCGCACCGGTTTCACCTGTAATTATGTTCAACCCTGCTCCAAATTCTACTTCTATATTTTCAATTAGAGCATAGTTTTTTATCTGCAGAGATTTAAGCATATTTTATAAAAAAGATTTTTTATTTGAAAAGACAAACAAAAAAATAATAAAAATTTTTAACTTATGGTTTGCTCTTTATAAACTAAGTATTTATATTTGTGTCCCTCAAATAGAGGCTTTAGAGAAGAGTTCTTTTAATTTTGAATAGATATTACATCGCGGGGTAGAGCAATTGGTAGCTCGTCGGGCTCATAACCCGGAGGTTGCAGGTTCAAGTCCTGTCCCCGCTACTACTAAGGACTTATTGATGATCTCATCGGTAAGTCCTTTTTTATTTTCCTCAATTTTGCTCTGAAAATCATGGATTAGATTGAAAATTGAGTTGGTTTTTTTGGTTAGATAATGAGTTTTATCTTCAGCTAAAATTACACCTTCTGGAAACGATAAGCTTTGTACTTTTCTTTTTAACTTATAATCTCCATTATCCCACAATTCATTCATTTTTGTACAAATTTCTAATGATTTCTCAATGTATTCATCTAGGTTAGATAATTTAATTAAAATTTAATATTAGACCATCGCTAGAGACTAAACTAGCTATATTGACGATACATCAATGTCATATTGACTAAAAAATAAACTTGTCTAACCTTGAGATCTCTTATTAAAAGAATAGTTTGTAAAAACTTTACAATCTGATTAAGTTTGAACTAAGAATATTAATCGAATACTTAATGCCTTTAACAATTGGTTGGTCTATGTATGAATAACTTCAATTTTATTAAACCAGAAAAAATATCAATGAAAGGTCATGCTGAGCTAAATGAAAAATGGGTACAGGATATAATTGCTAAAGATCCTTCAATACTTGGTATTGGTGATTTAGTTCTTAAAGATAAGGAAAGGATTCAACCCAAAGCGGGTAGACTTGACTTATTATTACAAGATGCTGAATCTAATCATAGATATGAAGTTGAAATCCAATTAGGTCAGACAGATGAAAGTCATATTATTAGGACAATCGAGTACTGGGATATTGAAAGAAAAAGATATCCTCAATATGATCATACTGCTGTAATTGTTGCTGAAAATATTACTAGTAGATTCTTAAACGTAATCAGTTTATTTAATGGTAATATTCCCTTAATTGCTATCCAGCTCAATGCTATAAAGATTGAGAACAACATTTCTTTGCTTTCAACAATAGTGCTTGATGAAGTATCTTTAGGTTTAGTAGATGAAGATGAAGAAATCCAAGAAGTAACGGATAGAAATTATTGGATTCAAAAAGGAACGATTGACACAGTTAAATTAGCAGATGAATTGTTAAGCATTATTAAAACTTTTGATAGTGAAGTTGAGTTTAAATACAACAAGTTTTATATAGGTCTTTCAAAAAATGAACAAGCAAATAACTTCGTTGTATTTCGACCTAAAAAAAATCATGTTAGAATGGAAGTTAGATTACCAAAATCAGAAGAAATTGAAAATAGATTAAACGACAGTGGTCTTGATATGATGGATTATGATAAACAATGGGGAAGGTATAGAATAAGACTTACAAAAAAAGAAATAAAAGATAATCTTGAATTTATTACTGAGTTACTAGAACAAGCATATAAGAATAGCAATGCTTAGTTAATGTTAAAGTTTATTTTGATTATACTCTTCTTCACTTAAGAAAAAATTTGGATC
>CBEVZC010000070.1:0-15315 GCA_965554225.1 uncultured bacterium
TATTTGGGGTGTACTTTATTTACTTGACATTGGTATTAATAGACATACCGGTTTCGACGTATGGAGAATACCGGTATCTCATAAAAAGTACAATTGATGAAATGCCGGTATCAAAACTTTATCGACAACGGAGATTGTAAAGCGAATCTTCTGATTGGCTAAAAAAATGGAATTACTTAAAGTAAGACTATTCAAATAATAAAAAACTACTTGGCACTAATCTTGATAATTATTAATCACAATCAATAAAATATTAAACTTTGGAGGAAGCATGGAAGCTTTTTACGACGCATCAACTACCGCAAATATTTTATTACGACAAGTACTTCAAGATTTAAAAATTACGGAAACAATTGAGGATTGTGTAAAAACAGGCTTGGATAAAAAGATTTTCAAGGAATGTAAACGAAGAATTGAACGAAAATTTGAAGATAAAAATTTTCAAGAACTATTAAAATTCTTTGTAGCCAGCTATTTTATAGATGAATCAATTGATGTTGAAGAGCTACAGGATGAGGGATCGGAACATTTTGAAAGATATTCCGATCTTGAAAAAACAACTAATTAGTGGATAAATTTAACCATTTGTCTACATTTGACACATTTGGAATTGTTAATCTATCTTTTTATCGATACCGTATTTTTGCATTTTCTTAAACAAGTTTGTACGGTCAATACCTAAATCTCGCGCCGTCTCCAAAATTTCCAATTATTTTTCTTCAAAGCAACTGATATAAAATTCTTTTCAAAATTCGACCTTGCTAACTTTAAGGAGGTTTGATCAGTAGTATATTATTCATTCTTAAATTAGTTTGAATCTTACCAATTGCATTCATCCAAATCATATAGCAGCAGATTTTTGTTTTAACACAAATTTATCATACAAAAACACAAGTACTGCTGTTCCAAGAGCAATTAGTGCGAATATAAGCCACATAAGATCAGGTCTTTGCATATCACGTGCAAAAGCCGCATATAATTGTCCAGATAAAATTCCACCGAATAAATTACCTAATGCAACACACCAGTAAAAATATCCCATGTAAAGTGCTACTTTATCCGGCGGAGCAATTTTACCTGTGTATTCTTTGGACTTTGGACTAGCCATCATTTCTCCGAATGAAAACACAATAATTCCGGCAACTACAATCCAGCCCATTGTTCCAAAAATCAAAATTGAAAAACTGACAACTGTAATAAGTGTTCCCCAAAATATTGTGGTGAATGGTTTAAGTCTAGTTACCAAATAAGAAACTAACACCTGGAAAAATATTATTGCCCCTGCATTCAAATTGATAAGATATTCAGGGTTAACTTGCCCGGAATTAGCCATTGATTGAGAGAAAGATTTGAAAGTTTCGTTTGATATGCCTAAAAAGAGGAAAATTGATTTTACAAAATTCATCAAATCCGACGTATCAACAAAGTCTCTTATATAAAGCGGAAGGGTATAAAATATTTGGTTGAAAGAAGTCCAAAAACCGGACATAAGCAAAAGGAACAAACCGAATTTCCAGTCGCCTAACTTCATTGGTGAGGTATACCAACTAGCATATAATTTTCTGCTGCTGAATCTCAGAGCTATATCATAGACAAAATTAATAACTATCCATCCGACTGAAATATAAATTATTTCCGCCCATGTAAAAGATCCGTCTGAAGTATATTTAGAACCTAAAACAAGGATTGTAAGTAAACCAAAGATAAAAAGGAAAAAACGTCCGTTTCCTAAAACTTCTACCATATCAGTCAGAACTTTTTTTAATGTTCGCGGATTCTCCGACTTTGATTCGGAAGTTGGCTCTTTATAAAATATTGTAACAAAAATAAAATTAACCGCAATCCAACCGGCAGATGCAATAAAAACATATTCCCATGATATTGCTCTTACAATTCCCGCTACTATTGGTCCAATAAATCCGCCGATATTTACCATCATATAAAAAATACCGAATCCCATAGAAGAAGTTTTATCATTAGTAACTTTAGAAACTGTTCCAATTATAACCGGTTTAAACATTGCTGCGCCAAGTGCGACTAACATAAAAGCTAAAAAGAAAGTCGGGAAAGTTTTAAATTGACCTAATAAATAATAAGCAGGAACCATAACAGAGAATGCCGCAAAAAGCATTTTTCTAAATCCATATCTATCTGCAAGAGCGCCGGTAACTACAGGAAATAAATAAAGAAAAAACGTTACGACACCTTGAAGCACACCGCGATCTTCATCTGAGAAACCTAAACCTCCGCTTTTAATAGAACCGGTAATGTATAATGATGAAACCGCAAAAAATCCATACCATGCCATCCGTTCAAATATTTCCATCGTGTTTGCAACCCAAAACGTGACGGGGAAGTCTTTTAATCTTATTTTAGTTTCCATGTTATCCTGTTTATCAAATTTGGAAATAAAGCTTTGAAGATAATCACGTGAAACGGTTTTATCAAGTTAGAATTATTGCCAAAAGTAAAATATTAAGTAAAAGGTTTATCAAACAGCTAAAATTAAGAACTATTCAAGAGATTCCCAGCAAAATGCTGGATAAACCGGTATTCTCATTTGTCGAAACGGGAATAACACATTATTTTTGCTTTTGCAACATGTTAATTTTCAAACTATTTAAATACCTTTTTATTAAGCATAAGCTCAATAGTAATTCTAAGATTTTACGAGTTAAATACACGTTAGAAGTTGAATTCCGTATAAACTCTAACTATATTTTGATTTTAAATTATAGGAGAAAAATTGGCTACAAAAGTTATCACCGAAACTAATTTTCCTGAACTAAAACTCTTCAAAAAAGGTAAAGTAAGAGATATTTACGATCTCGGTAATTCATTCTTAATGATCTCGACAGACAGACTTTCGGCATTCGATGTAATAATGCAGCAGGGTATTCCGTTAAAAGGGAAAATACTTACACAAATTTCCAAATTTTGGTTTGACTTTTTTAAGGATGATATCAAAAATCATGTGATTTCAACAGAAGTTGATCAATTCCCTGAAAAAGCAAAACACTACCGAGAAGATCTTGCTGATAGAACCATGCTTGTAAAAAAAGCGGAAATGATTCCGCTTGAATGTATTGTGCGCGGCTACCTATCCGGTTCGGGATGGAAAGATTATCAATCAACCGGAAAAATTGGCGGGATAAAACTTCCCAACGGATTAGTCGAATCGGAAAAATTACCGGAGCCCATATTTACACCATCTACCAAAGCAGAAATAGGAGACCATGACGAAACAATTTCTCATCAAAAAGCAATTGATCTGGTGGGCGAAGAAACTTTTAATTTTTTAAGAGATAATGCAATTTTAATTTATAAAAAAGCTGCCGGATACGCCGAAAGTAAAGGAATTATAATCGCCGATACTAAAATGGAATTCGGATTTGTCGACGGCAAAATTATTCTTATTGACGAATTGTTAACTCCCGACTCCTCGCGATTTTGGCCTGCGGATAAATATGAAAAGGGAAGAGCACAAGATAGTTTTGATAAGCAATATGTCCGTGATTATTTGCTTTCGATTAATTTTAATAAAAAACCTCCGGCACCAATTTTGCCCGATGAAGTAATTCAAAATACTAGTAAAAAATATCTCGATGCATTGGTTAAACTTACAGGGAAGTTAATTTAAATATGGCACCGCAAAAATTAGAAATTGAAAATAACAACACACTAAAAATAAATTGGGATGATAATTCGGTTGATAAAATTAAATTAGTCGATCTGCGTAAAAATTGTCCTTGTGCAATTTGTTCATCTCAAGAACCGGGCTCCGATGAAATGATTGTAAGAAGATACACTGATTCTCAAGTTCAAGTAGCTTCTATTAGTCCTGTTGGTCAATATGCTATTAATATTATTTGGAAAGACGGTCATAATACCGGCATTTATGAATACGATTATCTTAAAGAGTTATCCGAGAAATTTAAAGTAGATTAAGTTCTGTTATTATAATTTTTAGTATTTTAAAAATTTCATCAATTAGTGAATGCTGTCTAAATGGTTTTACCGAATCAATTAACTACACTAAGAATAATCCTCACACCCATTTTCTTTTTCCTTTTTATTTCGGATGACCCATTGCTGAAGCAAATAGCTCTCATTATCTATTTTATAGCTGCAATAACAGATTGGTACGACGGATGGTTAGCGAGGAAATTTAATTATATTACAAATTGGGGGAAATTTATGGACCCGCTGGCAGATAAGTTTTTAACTTCTGCTGCTTTTATTGCGTTTGTTATTTTAGGCTTTGTTCCATTGTGGATGGTAACTATAATTATTGTCCGGGATTTTTATGTGACAGGCTTAAGAATTTACGCAGATATTCAAAATAAAGCTTTCACTACTAGTAAACTGGCAAAAGTTAAAACTTTTACCCAAATGATTTTTGTGTTTTATTTGCTTATTGCAATTACTCTTAAAACAATTCAGCCGCTTGCTGCAAACTCTAATCATTTGCTTAACATGCTCACTGATCATTACTTTGTTTATTATACTATGCTCATTATTACATTATTTACATTCTATACCGGTATAACATATACAAGAAATAATTTGACTCTTATTAAGGAACTATTTTCTTTTGAAACCAAATAAATTTGAAAAATTTATCGGTTCCGGTTTTCTATCGGGTTATATTCCTTTCGCTCCCGGTACGTTCGGAAGCCTGGTTGCATTTTTAATTTATTTAATTCCCGGATTTGAAAATCCCACTATTATGTTGATTTTTATTTCCTTAACAACTGTAGCCGGATATTATATTTCAAATAAATTTGAAAAGGAATACGGCAAAGACCCGCCGCAGTGTACTATTGATGAATTTGTCGGGACATGGATAAGTCTGCTTTTTGTTCCTAAAATTTTGTGGCTTATTCTTATAGATTTTGTACTTTGGAGAGCGCTCGATATTCTAAAACCATTCCCCGCAAGGCAATTGGAAAAATTAAATGGTGGTTTGGGTATAATGATTGATGATATAATATCCGGTGTTTATAGTTTAATAATTGTACATATCTTTATATTTTTCGTATTATAATTCTTAAATTAAATTAAGTGTGAAATGAAAACTCATATTATTACTATCGGCGACGAAATACTTATCGGCAATACGTTAAACACTAATGCCGCATTCATTGGTGAAAAATTAACTGAGAAAGATTTTAACATTATTAAGACTTCTGTAGTTGGCGATGAGGAAGAAGCAATCTTAAATGAATTCGAAGACGTTTTTAACAAAAATGATATTATAATTGTTACCGGCGGACTCGGTCCTACGCATGATGATATTACAAAAAAATGCGTAACAAAGTTTTTTAATACCGGATTAAAGCTTAACAAAGAAATATTAGCTGATGTTGAAGAAAGAGTAAAAAAACGCGGACTTGAATTAACCGAGTTAATTAAAGAACAGGCACTTGTACCTGAAATAGCTACTCCTATCAGAAACAGACGCGGTTCTGCTCCCGGTATCTGGATTGAAAAAGACAACAAAGTATTTGTTTCTATGCCCGGCGTTCCCCATGAAATGTCTGCGATGATAGAAGATTTCGTTATTCCTAAATTAGTTGAAAAATTCGGTAATCAAAATGATAATAAAATTACAACTCACTTATTAACGACTGGTATACCGGAAGTATTCCTTTACCAAAAATTAGGAGATTTAGACGAACTGCTATCCGGAGCTAAAATGGCATTTTTACCCAGTCAGTTCGGCGTTAAAATGAGATTAACCGTTACGGGAGAAAGCAAAGAAGATGCTCATAATAAAATATCTGAAATTGAGCAGCTTATCAGAAGCAAAGTTGGAAGATATATTTACGGTAAAGATAATGAAACGATTGAGCAAGTAGTAGGACGCTTATTAAAGGATAGATGTTTAACGCTTGCTACTGCCGAATCTTGCACAGGCGGATTAATAAGCAGCCGAATAACAAACATTGGCGGAAGCAGCGCTTATTTTGAAAGGGGATTTGTAACTTACAGTAACGGCGCTAAAGTGGAAGAGTTAAACATTGACGAAGATCTTATTGAACAATATGGCGCTGTAAGCATTGAAGTTGCCCGATATATGGCGGAAGGCGCAAGAAAAGTAAGCGGAACGGATATAGGTCTGGCAGTAACGGGAATTATGGGTCCGACCGGTGCAACGGAAGATAAACCTATCGGATTGGTTTACATAGGAATTTCAGACGAAAAAGTTTGTACCGCAAGGAAATATAATTTCGGTGATGATGACAGATTGTTAAATAAAGACAGAACTTCACAAGCTGCACTTGAGATGCTTAGAAGAAACTTACTTGGAATTCCTTATGACGAATAGGCTTTTCATTTCACTTGATTTGCCTGATAATATTCTTGATGATATAGTTGTGCTGAGGAATCGGTTATATAATGACGAAGAAAACGTACTTTGGGAATCCAAAGAGAAACTTCATATCACTCTTAAATTTTTAGGGGATGCCCCTTCGGATTTAACGGAACAGATTATATCAACTCTTAAGGAAATAATTAAATCCTCGTCAGAAATCCATTTAAAACCTAAAAGGTTTGGACTATTTTATAGATATAAATTACCTAAAATTCTTTGGCTGGGTTTTAAGTTTGACGACAATTTATTTAACTTAAGAAACGAGATTAATTTATCTTTTAAAAAATTAGGTTTTGAGATTGATGGAAAAAGATTCAGACCTCATATTACATTGTTGCGTATTAAAGGAAATGAGGATTTTAATAAAATTAGACAATTTCTATCTTATGACTTGCAAATAAATGAATTTACTTGCAATCAAATATCTTTAATCAAAAGTGAACTTAATCGTAATGGATCTGTATATACAATTATAAAAAGTTTTAATTTAAATTAACGGAGGAAGAATGGCAACAGATAAAGACCCAAGAGAAAAAGTTTTAGAAGACACGCTATACAGCATAGAAAAAATGTACGGGAAAGGCTCAATTATGAAGTTGGGTGATGGGGCCGTAGCACAAATTGAATCAATTTCTACAGGTTCAATATCACTCGATTATGCATTGGGAATAGGCGGTTTACCGCGCGGTCGAATAGTTGAAATATACGGACCGGAATCATCCGGTAAAACCACTTTATGTCTTCATGTAATTGCGGAAGCGCAAAAGATGGGCGGAATAGCCGCCTTTGTAGATGCTGAACATGCCATGGATATTAATTATGCAAGAAAGTTGCATGTTGATGTAAATAATTTACTTGTTTCACAACCCGATTATGGGGAACAGGCTTTGGAAATTGTTGATACGCTTGTAAGGAGTAACGCGCTTGATATAATTGTTGTCGATTCCGTTGCCGCTTTAGTTCCACGTTCGGAAATAGAAGGAGACATGGGCGATCCGCAAATGGGCGTTCAAGCCCGTTTAATGTCTCAAGCCCTTAGAAAAATAACGGGAGCTGTTAGCCGCTCTAAAACATGTGTAATATTTACAAACCAATTAAGAAGTAAGATCGGAGTTATGTTCGGCAGTCCCGAAACAACAACCGGCGGGAATGCCCTTAAATTTTATGCTTCGGTTCGTTTGGATATAAGAAGAATAGCAGCAATAAAAAACGGACAGGACATTGTTGGAAACAGGACAAAAGTAAAAGTGGTTAAAAGTAAAGTTGCTCCGCCCTTTAAACAAGTTGAGTTTGATATTATTTACAATGAAGGAATTAGTAAAGCAGGCGATTTAATTGACTTATCCGTTGATAAAAATATTGTTAAAAAAAGCGGTGCATGGTTTACTTACGGAGATGAAAGATTCCAGGGAAGAGAACAATTCCGCCAAAGCTTAAAAAAGGATCCGGAATTAATGGCAAAACTTGAAATAGATGTAAAAAAAGCTCTCGGTTTTGATGTTAAACCTGAAAAGCCTAAACAAAAAGTTGAGGAAAAAGCTAAGAGTAAATAGTAATTGAAAAAAATTGTTCGCCTGCTTAAGAAGGGCAGAAATGTTGCAATATCTTTTGATGACGAGTCTCAAATCCTGATTCGGGAAAATATTGTTTATGATCACGGTTTAAGAAGGAATGATGAATTAAATGAATCTGATCTTAGCACGCTGGAAAGAGAAAACGAATTACTGAAGATTAAAGAAAAATCTTTCGATTTACTTTCCAGACGTTCTCATTCAAAAAGTGAATTAAGACTTAAACTGTTAAAGAAAAATTTTGACAACCAGTTAATTACTCTTGCTTTAGACGAACTGGAAAAAATTAAATATCTTGATGATTATAACTTTGCAATAAAATTTACCGAAGAGAAAATTAAAAGAAGAAAACAGGGACTTAATTTAATTCGGAAGCAATTACAAAAGAAAGGAATTAGCAGGGAATATATCGAATCGGTTCTTTCGCAATATGAGGACGATGAAATAATCTTTAAAAATGCTTTAGAAATTGCAAAAAAGAAGTACAGTTTTCTTTTACAAAAAGATATTGATCAAAATAAATTGAATCTGAAACTACGTGCTTTCTTAAAAGGTAGAGGTTATAGTTACGAAATTATAAACAAAGTTTTAGATGAAATTATTGCAGAGTAGCATTTTTCATTTTAAATTTGTATCGCTCACATTATGTAAGAATGCAGATTCAAAATTATCATAAAGCTTTAATTATTTTCAAAATATAAAATTATATTTTTCATTATGGAAAAATTCAAAGGAATAGATTACTACAATCTGGAAAGCTTATTAACAGAAGAGGAGATTCTTGTACGAAATTCCATAAGAGAATTTGTTGATGCTGAAATTATTCCGATAATCGAAAAACACTACCGTGAAGCAACATTTCCACTTCATATTATTCCGAAGCTGGCTGCACTTGGAGTACTTGGTATTACGCTGCCTCAAGAATACGGTTGCGCAGGAATGAATAACGTTGTTTATGGTTTGGTAATGCAGGAACTTGAAAGGGGAGACAGCGGACTTAGAAGTTTTGTCTCCGTTCAAAATAGTCTTGTTATGTATCCTATATTTACTTTCGGCAGTGATGAACAGAAAACCAAATGGCTTCCGAAATTAGCATCAGGCGGAAAAATAGGCTGCTTCGGGTTAACCGAGCCGGATTACGGTTCCAATCCCGGCGGAATGATTACACATGCGGAAAAAACTGATGGCGGTTATATTTTAAATGGTGCAAAGATGTGGATTACAAACGGTTCCATTGCAGATATAGCTGTTGTTTGGGCTAAACTAGACGGTGTTATAAAAGGTTTTTTAGTAGAAAAAGATTTCGAAGGATTTTCTGCACCGGAAATGAAGGGGAAACATTCTCTTCGTGCTTCTATAACTTCCGAGTTAATTTTTCAGGATGTTTTTGTACCTGAAGAAAATCTCTTGCCTAAAAGTAACGGACTACGGTCCCCATTAATGTGTCTTAATCAAGCCCGTTACAGTATTGCTTGGGGTGTAGTCGGTTCCATGATGGCTGTATTCGATGCTTCGCTTAACTATGCTAAATCCAGGATTCAATTTAGCAAGCCTATAGCCGGGTATCAATTGACTCAAGATAAGCTTGTTTATATGTTAACTGAAATCACTAAAGCACAGCTTCTTAATTATCAGCTTGCAAAACTGAAAGACAGCAGAAAGGTTAAACATACTCAGATTTCCATGGCAAAAAGAAATAATGCGGAGCAAGCATTAAAAATAGCAAGAATGGCTCGTGAAATATTTGGAGCAAACGGAATACTGGATGAATATCCGGTTATGCGTCATGCGAATAATTTGGAATCCGTTAAGACTTATGAAGGAACTCATGAAATGCACACTTTGATTATTGGTGAAGACATAACAGGGATTTCTGCTTTTGAATGAAAACTTGAATAGAGTAAATGAGTTAGTAGTTAAAGTGTTTTAATACTTTAAGTACATCTTTTAAACTTTGGAGACAAAGAATGGAAATCAACAAAATAGCATACGAAGCATTAACCTTTGATGACATATTATTGGTGCCTGCACGCTCTAACGTACTGCCGCGAGAGACTGAATTAGCTTCTTTTCTCACAAGAGAAATCAAATTGAACGTACCGTTTATTTCTGCTGCAATGGATACGGTTACGGAAGCAAAAATGGCAATAGCAATGGCTGCACAAGGTGGAATTGGTATTATACATAAAAACATGTCAATTGAACGCCAAGCCGAAGAGGTTGATAAAGTAAAACGTTCCGAAAGTGGAATGATAACCGACCCGATTACATTAACGGAAGATAAATTAGTTGAAGATGCGTTAGCCCTGATGAGTAAATATAGAATTTCCGGAATTCCTATAGTAGATAATCAAAATAAACTTATCGGTATTTTAACAAATAGAGATTTGCGTTTTGAGCCGAACATAGATTTCCCGATTAAAAAAGTTATGACCAAAGATAATTTAGTTACGGTGCCGGTCGGCACCACACTTGAGCAAGCGCAATCAATTCTCTTGAAATATAAAATTGAAAAACTACCTGTTGTTGATGACGCAGGTATCTTAAAAGGCTTAATAACATATAAAGATATTTCTAAAAAACTGAAATACCCAAATGCTTGTAAAGATGAGTTAGGCAGACTACGTGTTGGAGCGGCCGTTGGTGTTACAAAAGATACACTTGAAAGAGTTGAAGCTTTGGTAAATGCTAAAGTTGACGTTATTGTTCTTGATACTGCTCACGGGCACTCCGAAGGTGTTTTAAAATCAGTTAAAAAAGTTAAAGATAATTTTAAGGATGTACAAATTATTGCAGGAAATATTATTTCAAAAGAAGCCGCTTTGGATCTATATAATATTGGCGTTGATGCTGTTAAAGTTGGAATTGGAGCAGGATCAATTTGTACAACCAGAATTATTGCCGGAGTCGGTGTTCCGCAGATTAGCGCTGTTATTGAAATTGCTAATGCACTAAAAGATAAAAATTTACCTGTTATTGCCGACGGGGGAATAAAGCAGACCGGGGATGCCGCAAAAGCAATTGCAGCCGGCGCCGATACGGTAATGATTGGCGGTATGCTTGCCGGAGTTGATGAATCTCCAGGAGAAAAAATTTTATATGAAGGTAGAAGTTTTAAAGTTTATAGAGGAATGGGTTCGTTAGGCGCTATGAAAGAAGGGAGTAAAGACAGGTATTTTCAAGATGCCGAAGATGATATTAAAAAATTAGTCCCGGAAGGCGTTGAGGGAAGAGTTCCATATAAAGGACCTTTGGAAGATACAATTTATCAATTTATTGGAGGTTTACGTTCAGCTATGGGTTATTGCGGTGCAAAAACTATCGAAGATTTTAAAACTAACTCTAAGTTTGTTAAAATTTCATCTTCCGGATTAAGGGAAAGTCATCCGCATGATGTTATTATAACCAAAGAGTCACCTAATTACCAATCTAAATTTTAAAGGATGTATAAAGTAATATGTTTAACGCTCTTGTAATTGCTTACTATTATCCGCCGATGGGTTTAAGCGGTGTGCAGAGAACAGAGAAATTTACAAAGTATATGCACCAATTCAACTGGCAGCCGACCGTAATAACTACAGGTAAAACTGCATATTATGCCCACGACCTCACGTTGCTGGAAGAAGCAGAAAAAGCCGGAGTAACAATTAAAAGAACCGAATCATTTGATCCTAATTCTGTTCTGAAAAAGCTCGGTACCGTTCAAATGCCGCGCGAGTTTATACGTAAAAATTTAAGCAGACTAAGCAAAACTATTTTTATCCCCGATAACAAATTATTCTGGTCAAAAAAAGCATTTAAGTTAGCTGGTAATCTTTTAAAAAACGAACATTTTGATGTTTTATATGTCTCCATTCCTCCTTTTTCCGCTTTTAGTATGGCTGCAAAACTTAAGAAAAGGTTTAACATTCCGTTAATAGTTGACTACCGAGATGCTTGGCACGGAAATCAATTTGCATTTAACCCTTCTCCTTATCATTCATATAAAAATAAAAAATTGGAAGACCGTGCTCTAAGAGCATCTGATAAAATTATTGTTGTAAATAGATTGATCAAGGAAAAATTGCTTAAGTCTTTCCAATTTTTAACTTTTGAGGATATTGTAATTCTTCCCCATGGGTACGATCCCGAAGATTTTTTAAATGTTGAACCGATAAAAGATCACTCAAATAAAATGAAAATACTTTATTCCGGTATTTTTTATGAAAATGTTACTCCCAAATATTTGCTTCAAGCATTCAAACAATTAACTGTTGAAAGACCGGATATCGTTTCACAAATAGAATTACAATTTGTCGGACATTTCAGAAAAGAAAATAGAAATCTTGCAAAACGATTGGGACTTGAGCAATTTATAACAGAATTCGGTTATTTAAATCACAAAGAAACTATAAGAAAGATTGTTTCAGCAGACATTCTCTGGGTCATGCTTGGGGAGAAAAATATGTCCTCTGTTACACCGGGCAAACTTTATGAATATTTTGGAAGCAGAAAGCCAATTCTTGCAACTCTGCCTGATGGAGCAGCTAAATTAGATGCAGAAAAATATGGTGCATCTTTTATTACAAGCCCAGATGATTTGGAAGGGATAAAAAAGATGATTGTTAATATTCATTCACTTTATGAAAATAATAACTTACCAATACCGAACGAAGATTTTGTCGTTTCCCATAATAGAAAATTTCTTACCGAATCCTTGGCGAAGGAATTCCAATTTTTCTTAAGGAGTGAATTATGAATGTCGCTCTAATTGGTTCCGGTGGAAGAGAGCACATAATTGCTCAAGGAATTTTTAAAAGTAACGACTTAGACAAACTATATATAATTCCCGGTAATGCCGGTACCGCTCAATTAGGAACAAATGTATCTTTAGATACAACCAACCATAACGAAATAATTAAATTTTGCAAAGAACATAGAGTGAGTTTTGTAATAATCGGACCGGAGGCACCACTTGCATCAGGACTATCAGATAACCTGCGTGAAAAAGGAATTAAAGTCTTTGGTCCTTCTCAAAAAGCGGCGCGAATTGAAAGTGATAAATCATTTTCGAAAGATTTAATGAGTGAACATAATATACCGACCGCAAAGTACAAAACATTTAATAGCAAGGATTACGAAAATACTTTAATTTATTTGGAAAACACTGCTTATCCCGTTGTAATTAAAGCATCGGGTTTAGCGGCTGGAAAAGGTGTTTCAATATGCAATAATTTTTTGGAAGCTAAAAATGCGGTTGATAATTGTTTCTTTAACAACAAATTTGGTCAGGCCGGTAATAAAATTGTTATTGAGGAGTTTTTATCAGGTGAAGAATTTTCAATTTTTGCAATAACAGACGGTAATGATTATGTTTTACTCCCGGCAGCACAAGATCATAAAAGGATAGGGGAAGGGGATACAGGTGAGAATACAGGCGGTATGGGAGCTTATGCTCCGGTTCCATTTGTTACAACGGAACTATTATCTGAAGTAGAGAATAAAATAATCAGACCCACCTTGAAAGCTTTAGCTGATTTGGGAAACCCATACTCGGGATGCCTTTATGCAGGTTTAATCTTAACCAACGAAGGTACGAAGGTAATTGAGTTTAACTGCAGATTCGGAGACCCCGAAACACAAGTTGTTTTACCTTTACTTGAGGGAGACATCTTAGATTTATTATATTCTGCAGCGGAAGGGGAAGTTGATAAAAATGCTGTTAAGTACAATGGAGGTTCTGCTCTGTGTGTAGTATTGGTTTCTGGCGGTTACCCCGGCAAATATGAAAAAGGCTTTGAAATTTCAGGCTTGGAAAATATAATCGATCAAGGCATTCAAGTAGTTCACGCCGGGACTAAAATTCAAGATGGAAAAATTCTTACAAACGGTGGAAGGGTTTTAAATGTCGTCTCTATTCTTAAAGAAAACGACCTACAACAATGTAATACAAAGGTTTATCAAGCTATATCTAAAGTAAATTTTGAAAGTATTTATTATAGAAAAGATATAGGATTTAAAGCACTAAGTAGATAGTTCAGGCATTTCTTAGCTGCGAGAGATAGTTTACTATTTACAGAAAAAAATAACAAACCCAGGAAATAATCAGAGGGAAAATAAATTATCTAACCCGGAGGCCATTTCATTCGTCTTCCGCCCAGAAGATGCATGTGAAGATGGTAAACTTCCTGACCTCCATTTTTATCGCAATTTAAAACTAACCGAAAACCGTCTTTCGAAATACCTTCCCTTTTTGCAATTTCATTAGCTGCATCAAACAATTCTCCCAATAGAGCTGCGTGCTCCGAACCTTTTATTTCTCTTATCGTTGGAATTTCAACTTTGGGAATAATTAAAATATGAACAGGCGCTTGAGGATTTATATCCCTAAAAGCTAAAATGTTATCTGTTTCATAAACTATATCAGCCGGAATTTCTCTATTTATAATTTTTGAGAATATTGTATTTCCCATTAGTCCCTCACTTTACTTTTCATTGTAGGGGACGAAAATTTTCGTCCCCTTATGTAAAATATTCTAGTTATTTTTTAGTTATGTCGTACTTTTTCATCTTATTGTAAAGATGGCTTCTTTGGATTTCCAAAACCGAAGCAGTTTTACTAATATTCCAATTATTTATTTCCAATTGTTTAAGTATGAATGCCTTTTCCGCCTTTTCCTTAAAATCCTGAAATGAATTGGAAACATTTAATAAATCATCTGCTAAACCTGAAGAAACGTTAGCATAAGTCTTTATGTTATCCGCACTAATTTCATTTCCCGGTATCATAATTACCAATCGTTCAATTAAGTTGCGCAGCTCTCTAACATTTCCGCTCCATTCCATTGACTTCAGTAATTTAACTCCATCTTTCGAAATCTCTTTTAAAGGATATTTATTTTTTTTACAAATTTGATTTATAAAATATTCTGTGAGCAAAGGAATATCTTCTTTCCTTTCACGCAACGGCGGAACATTAAGCGGTATTACATTTAATCTATGAAATAAATCCTCTCTAAAATTTCCGTTCTTAATTTCTTCAGCAAGATCTTTGTTAGTTGCCGAAATAATCCTTACGTCAACCTCAATTTTTGAATTTCCTCCGACCCTTTCAATTTTACTATCCTCAATCGCCCTTAAAACTTTAGCTTGTGCTTGTAAACTCATATCGCCGATTTCATCAAGGAAAAGCGTGCTCCCGTTTGCTTTTTCAAATTTTCCAATTCTCTTTTGCATTGCACCGGTAAAAGCGCCTTTTTCATGCCCGAACAATTCTGATTCTATTAAATCATTTGGAATAGCCGCACAGTTTACTTCGACTAACTCTCGTTCAGAACGATTACTTTGTTTATGTATTTCTCTCGCCACCAGTTCTTTCCCTGTCCC
>CBEVZC010000071.1:0-15310 GCA_965554225.1 uncultured bacterium
TAATCTTATCAACAATAGATTCTGCCTCATTAACATTTGCAGCAGGCAGTCTTCCGATAGCAACATCAGCGCTATTGTTATTTCCTACTATCCTTGAATAATAATCATCCATAGTGTAAGAATTAATTTCATTCATCGATTCCATTGTTTGGTAAGTCGGGACAAAATTAACATTAAGACCAAGGATATTATCATAATCAAAATCACCATCGCCGAAGAGCAAGATATATTCAGGCTTCACCGTCCAATTGTTATACGCATACATAATAAAATCCCGGATTGCCGTAGGATCAACCATCCCCATTGAAAATTCATTAAAAATCTCATCAACATATACCAATGCAGTTGAAATTGGGTATGGAGACTCCGATTCCCTATATTTTTTTAATCTTTCAGCTTGTTCTTTAAAAACCTTATTTGAAATAATTATATATTTAGCGCCCGAAGCAATTGCATGAATATTTGAATTTTCCATCTTTTTAAAGTTAGAGGGAGATTTATAAGCTGATTTTTCCAAAGCAATGTAACGAGATCGAGACGCTCCGTTTGATTCAGAAGTTTGGAATGTAATTGTCCCCCCGTTAAGGCTTGAACCGGAAATTAATTTTACGTTTTTATAATCAGTAACATTAAAAGTAAGAATATTACTACTTGAAAAATTACTAATAGTATATTGAACATTTGATGAAGTTTTATCAGAAAAAAACAGCAAATAATTATCTACAGCACGCAACTTTGCATAATATCTGATTTCGAAATAATCTAAATAACCCTTCGCTTGATTATCTCTGGGAGAAAATACAAATTTTAATACACTTCTGTTATCCGGTAAGACGCCGGAATAAGAAGCTTGATTTTTGTACAATTTACCAATTATATAAATGCTTAAACTTCCGCTTATTCGCGGGAGCAACGAAGAAAAAATTGTTTTATCGTTCTCTTCTAAACTCAATGTATTTTGCTGCGATGAGCTATTGACAAATTGAAACGAGTAGTTTATACCGGAATCCGGGATTAATTCCGAAAGAGTATTTACATAAGTTTTTGTTCTTGCATTAGCAGAAAATTCGTCACCTACATCAATTAAGCCGGAACGTAAAAGATTAGTTTTATCATCATCCAAAAACTTAAATGATTTCGTAGAAGTCTGCTTTGTAGGATTAGGTTCATCTAAAGAATTTTGAACTTCCATTCTTTTCCCGGGATTTCCTCCGGATGTAATCCAATAATAATTGTGTTTAGAATACCAATTTTTATTCCTAAGAATTTTACCTTTTGTTGTATTATATTCCCAGAAATCCACCCCTCGCCCGTACAATAAAATATAATCATTATCATCAAATTTTCCATCTCCTTCACCTTCAACAAAAATAGCATTTTCCGTTAAACCGTTGGGACGAGGTGCATTCACAGTTTGCGGTAAAATGTAACCGCCGTTATTATAAATTTTAATTGTTCTTGGGTCAACTGTGTTCGGATCAATTCCAAGCTCAGGCAGCATTGAACGGGTAATTTTATAAATTCCTTCATCCGGAGCTTCAAACCTATACCAAGTTCCTGTTGCTAACACCGAATTGGAAGTTGTTTTTCTCAAACTGTTTTCTTCAACTCCCCAATTTTGGGCGATTTTAAAATTAACAATCAAATCCTTAAGTAACCCGTCGCTTTTAATCGGATAAAGTTGTTTTACAGGTGTTGCATAATTAATTCTGAAAATTATTTTTGTATAAACTTTTATGGTTTTTGTCCTTGGATCAAATTGTACGGGATGAATATTAATATTCTGAACTTGCAGCTCACGAATTAAATCAAACTCGCCGAATGATACAAGTTCTGGATTAACGAAACTAGAATAATTTCCTGAAGCTACATATTTTTCATTATTCAACGTACCATCTTTTACCAAATCCGGTCTAGGAAATAAACTACCTTTTATTGAGATAGATTCAGATCCTATGATTTGTATTGTATTGCCAAATTCATTCGGTACACCTAAATTTAAAGTTCTCGTGAGAATTTGAGGTTCACCAATTTTCACCGTAGGGTCCAACAAACAATTATCTAAAGACACGCGAACAAAATTTTCATTACCGGACGAAATTTTTGAAGTATCTAAATTTTTAGCAGTATATTGAACAACAACGTATGTAGATGTTGAGGATATAATTTTTATGTCTTCGGAAGCAAAAATGCTAGAGCATAAAAATAGGGAAACGATTATTATTAAAAATCTGCTTTTCATTACACTTCAGTTTGTAAACGTAATTAATTATTTAAGAGCTTCGGAATAAAATTCCGAATTTTCTAAAACAGTAGCAGATTTTTCTATAAAACTTTCCCTTGAATTTTTGTATGTGCAAAATAGGGAACTTAAATTGACTTTGTCAAGTCAATTAAACATCATTCCTTAATTTTTGTATTATATTATAAAGCAGAAAATCCGTGTTTTTATAGTGAATCGGCAGCACAGATTTCTCAAAAACAACTTCACCTTCTTTTTTAATAAGTACTAATTTCCGTTTACTCATTCCCGTAAAGCTTAATGCATTGTACAATTTGCTTTTTTTTTAGTGTCAACCAAAATTGGAAAATTAAGATTTAATTTTGTCGCAAACAATTTGTGCTTTCTCAAATTATCAACACTAATTGCAACAATTTTAATATCTGCTTTAATGAACTTTTCTAAATTATCGTTATAATCTTTGAGTTGTTTAGTGCAGACCGTAGAATTATCTTTTGGATAAATCACCAACAAAACATTTTTATCTAAGTTTTTAGAAAGAATAAAATTATTACCATCCTGATCTAAAAGTGAAAAATCCGGCGCTTTCATAACCCCAATAAATCTTTTTTGTCTTTCATTGCTTCAATACAAAATTGAATAT
Source organism: uncultured bacterium (assembly GCA_965554225.1). Classification (GTDB taxonomy): domain Bacteria; phylum Bacteroidota; class Ignavibacteria; order Ignavibacteriales; family Melioribacteraceae; genus BMS3ABIN04. Next base: position 2,886 of record CBEVZC010000071.1, read on the forward strand.
GTTCTTCAAGAGGGATTCCCAAACCTTCGGCACCATTGATAATATCTTCTCTGCTTACCGCCCTAGAAAATCCTTTGTCTTTCATTTTCTTTTTTACCGACTTTACTTTTACTTCGTCAAGTGATTTACTAGGTCTAACCAAAGTAACGGCAGTAATAAAACCGGCAAGCTCGTCGCATGCAAAAAGAACTTTAGCAAGTTTAGTATCTCGCGGAACTCCGGTGTAATCGGCATGCGACATAATAGTTTTAATAAACTCTTCATCAAATCCTTTTTCCCTCAAAATTTCCGCTCCTTTATAAGGATGTTCTTCTGCAGTCGGAAATCTTTCATAATCAAAATCATGAAGGAGAGCAACGTTGCCCCAATACTCTTCATCTTCACCAAACTTCTTTGCATAAGCCCGCACGCAGCTTTCAACAGCGTATGCGTGTTTTAATAAACTTTCACTTTTAGTGTATTCTTTTAGCAAACTTAAACAAGCTTCTCTATCGTTAACCATTTTTTATTCCTTTAATTAATCTATAATTTGGATTCTCCGAATGTTAATATTTCCTACTTCCGGCTAAAGTGAGGACATAAATTAGCAACAACGCAAATTTCACATTTTGGTTTTCGAGCTATACAAACTTTTCTACCATGACTTGCAAGCCAATGCGAAGAATTTGTCCAATCTTTTTTAGGTAAAAGTTCTTTCAAAACTTTTTCAATTTTAATCGGATTTTTTGTATTTACGAACCCTAATAAATTTGATAACCTGATTACATGTGTATCGACAGCAATTGCCGGAATATTAAAAGCATTGCCCGCAACTACCGAAGCGGTTTTTCTTCCTACTCCGGGTAATTTTATTAGCGTGTCAAAATTTGCAGGAATTTTTGAATTGTACTTTTCAACTAAAATGCTGCAGCAATTCCGTATACTCTTTGCTTTCTGCCTGTAAAAACCGGTAGAATAAATATCCTTTTCTAATTCTTCCTGCGGAACTTCTAGATAATCACTTGGTAATTTATATTTTTTAAATAAACTTTCCGTAACAATATTAACCCGTGCATCCGTGCACTGTGCCGAAAGTATTGTAGCTATAAGTAACTCAAATGGCGATCTAAAATTTAAAGCCGGTTTAACTTTAGGATATTCTTCCTTAAGTAAACCAAATATTTTTTTTGCTCTATCTTTTTCTTTTGCAGATATCATTAATAAATTACCTTACTTTGACGAAGAATTAAATAAATGTTTATTTTTAATTTATTAAAATTTAATTTCCCATCAAAATTATTCCCTTTTGTATAATGGTATGAATCTGTAAATTTTAGATATGAAACAAACAATATTATTTTTGCTCATTATAATAAGTTCGAACAACTATAGAGCGCAAAGTTATAATAAAGTAAATGAATTCGGCAAATTTCAAAATGCCTCATCATTTGCAATAACAATGAATGGAATAATTTATGTAACCGATTCATATAAAAATGAATTATATAAACTTGATACTCTAGGAAATGTTTTAACTTTTATAGGAGGATACGGCTGGGATACTTCACAGTTTGATGATCCCGTTGATGTTTTTGCTACACCGTTAAACGTTTATGTGGCAGACAAAAACAATAACCGAATCCAGATATTTGACAAGGACTTGAACTTTCTTTCGGTTATTACAACCAGCGACAATACCGACAATAATTTTGCCTTTGGATATCCTTCAAGCGTTGGAGTTTCAGGTCAAGGAGATATGTTTATACTGGATTCTGATAATGATAGAATTTTAAAGTATGACTTAAGCGGAAATTTTAGTCAAGAAATCGGCGGAGTTGACGCGGGTGAATTTTCCATCTCAAGCCCTATTAAGTTTGCAGTTTCTAAAAACGGAAATGTCTTTGTATTGGAATCCGGTTATGTTGATGTTTTTGATCAATATGGAAATGGTTTGTTCAAACTCAAAACAAATTCTGAAGTTGAAAATATTAACATAACTTTTAGTTACTTAACGCTGGTAAACCCGGAAACGGTATCGATAATAAACTTAGCTAACAGAAATAAAATCTTTAACCAGTTTAAATTTAATGATAATCAAACAATTATAGCAGACGGATTAGTTTTTAACAATAAGTTGTACATTCTTACAAGACACAGCATTTTCGTATTTCAAATTGAACAAGAACATTAATAAGCAGGACTTTACAGTTTGCCTTTTCGACTAAGACTTATCATATTTTTAATAATACTGGTTTGGTTTTTGGGAATATTTATAGAATTTATTATTCCATATGATAATCATTTTATTTTTTTACTTCCATTCTTGCATAAATCATATTCTCTTGTTTGCCATCAGCAGCCGGAAAAGTTAATTTCAGTAGGATATAAACACACTTTGGTCTGTGCAAGATGTACAGGTATTTACTCCGGTGCTTTGATATCTTCTTTTTTACTGTTAGTATTAAAATTAAAAAAACAATTAAATGTTAAGTATTTACTCATTGCGTCTATTCCAATGTTTGTTGATGTAATTTTATATTCGACCGGCATTTATACTTATTCAAAAACAATTGCTTTTAGCACGGGAATTCTTTTAGGTTCAGTGGGTTTTTTATATATTCACGAAGGCATTTTAAACTTAATTAAAGAAAAGAAAAAACAAGGATAAATTTTGAAAAAATACTTACCGGCATTAGTTGCAGGTTTTGGCGCAGGCGTTCTTGCTGTCGTTCCAATTGTTAAAAGTTTTTCATGCTGCTTAATAATACCATTCGCAGCTATTGTAGCCTTAATTTTAGATCAAAAGGCAAACAAATCATTTGGCGAGATTGAAACAAGCAAAGCCTTAATGATGGGCTTAATGACAGGAATATACGCTGGAGTATTCGGCACTTTTTTTGAACTGCTAATTACTTTTATTACAAAAAACAATGATCTTTTGTATGTCGTTAATGACTTAAAAGGATTTGTTGATCAATTTCCTGTTACCAACGACGTTAAACAGCAAGTATTGGACTTGACTAACAATGTAGTAAACTCTATTAAAACAGATGGATTTTCGCTATTGTATTCCATTGCGCTATTACTAAACAATTTAATCATTAATCCTATTTTCGGAATGATTGGGGCTTTAATAGGAGCAAAATTTATCAATTCAAGGGCAAATAGAATATAATTTAGATTATTAAAATGGTCGCAGCTTTTATCTTACTTGCACATATTATTTTTTTATTTACAATATTTATTAAAAAGTGGAAAAACGAATCTTTAAGCTCAGGTTTTTTCAATGCAATATTGATTATCGTTTTATTTACAATCGGATGGTCTCTTTCCGCTATGGTTGTAAAATTAATATTCCCTCTTCAAGGACTAAGCAAGGAATTTAACTTAGATACTTTAGCTTTAATAATGGTTAGTTTGGGCGAAATTGTTTTTTATAGATTTTACTATAAAAATAAAGAGCCTATTGAAGCCGAAAAGGAAATACAATAACCGCATTTTGAGCTGCTTTTTTATTGCTCGGAGGTAATGGTTCAAATCTCCATTGACGTAGAGAATTAATTGCCGCCATTTCCAAACGGGTATCGGCTTTTATTAAAGGAATAATCCTTCCTACAGTTCCGTCCGGTAAAATTGTAAATTTTAATTTAACGTCAATTTCTTTCGATACTCCCGCCGGATATTTCGGCAGTTCATAACTGTAAATTTTTCTTTTCCCTTTTCCGCCAAAGTCAATTTCAAAACCAAAGTTTCCTTCACCTTCTCCGTTTACTTCTTTTCCTTTACTTTCCTTTTTTGTTTCCTTCACAACCGGTTTTACTTTTTGAGGCGGGGTTTCAACCTTTTGCTTTTTCTTGGAAGCAGCAACCACAACATTATTTGTTTCGTCGCTATTTTTAACTTTCGGTACTTCAAACTTCTTTACAACTGTTTTTGACTTCTTCTTTATTTTCTCCGGTTTTGAAATTTTTGCTTCTTTTATTTTATTATGACCAAGCGCCCCAGGCGAACTTAGTTTACCAACATCTCCAAAACCAATAGTAACAAAATTATCTTGCTCGGGTTCAACAGAAAAATTTAGGAATAAAAACAACAGCGCAATAATCACATGTATTGCGATTGAGACTAAATAAGATTGTGTTTTTTCCTTGCTAAATTTCATCAGAAAGATTCTTTTTCTGTTTCAATAGTGAACTTATCAATCCCAATACTCTTCGCCGCATCAATAACGCGTATTACAATATCTATTTCTACTTTTTTATCTGCACGGATTACTAAATTATTTTCACCGGATTTAGCTTTAACTTCATCTAAAGCACCGGACAAAGTTGAAAGCTCGGTTAACTTTGAACCAAGATAAACTTTTCCTTCCGGAGTAATTGAGACAACGAGACGCGAAGGTAATGCTTGTTCATTGTTCTTTGATGCCGGCAATTTTACTTTTACGCCGGTATTTATAACAAACTGCGAAGTAAGAAGAAAAAACACAAGAAGCAGAAAGACTATATCCGTTAACGACGAATAACTAAAAATTGTAAGCGGTTTTCTTGATGTTTCAAATTTCATATTTTCACCTATAGCTCAATTTCTAAATCTTTTTCATCGGGTTCAAGTTCATCGCCTGAAATTTCGTCCAATATATCAACCACATTATTCGATACAACTTCCATATCCAAAACCAGCTTATTTACTTTTGAAACGAAATAATTATAATATGTATACGCAATTATTCCTACGGCTAAACCAAAGGCTGTAGTTATTAATGCTTCCCAAATTCCGCCTGCTAAATCACTTGGGTTTGCCGCACCTTGTAAATCTTGAATACGCATAAAGGCGGAAATCATTCCCGTTACAGTTCCCAAAAAGCCGAGCAAAGGTGCAACGCCTGCAATAGTGGCAAGAACAGCTAAACCCTGTTCCAATCGACTGACCTCTTGCCGTCCGGCATTTTCTATTGCTTCCTGAACTCTTTCCCTACCAAGATGATACTTTTTTAATCCTCTTTTGATAATATTTGCCGTTGGGGACTTTTCTTCAATACAATAACTTATTGCGCCAGAAATATCCTTCCTTTTTACCATACCTCTTATTTTAACAAGGAATGCCGGAACGTTCATTTTGGATTTTCTAATAACTCTATACCTGTCTACAATTATTCCCAATGCAATGATTGAAGAAAGAAGAATAAACCACATCAACCATCCGCCTTTCATGAAAATTTCTAATAAATTCATTTTTTACCTATTATTTTTTACCGAATAGATTATTTTTAATAGAATGTGCTTCTTTTAAACTTTTTATATTTTTTACTCTCACTCTATACCAAATTCCTCGGCTACCAAGATCAGCTTTAACGACAGAAGCATTAATTCCTTTCCTTTTTAATTTTTCAATCTCAGCTTTTGCATTTTCAGGCTTTTTCCAAGAAGAAACTTGAACTGAATAATTGAGTCCGTTAAAATAGATAAAATCCTCTATTTCCGTTTCTTGGCCGGCAACCGGTTTATTAGCAGATGCGGTAACTTTATTATTGTTGTCATTTGTTACATTTTCTTTTACAATAGGTTTAGCCGGTTGGTTCTCTATTTTTTCAGCAACCGGCAGACTTGCTTTTTCCTGAGTATTTACTTTTTTTATTTCCGGTTTGTTAACGACTTCCCTTTTTACAGCAATTTTTGCCGGCTGAGAATTATTACCACTTATGAAGAAATAGTAAATTCCGATTACACCTAATAACACAAATGCAATAACTAACATCCAGAAAGCTTGTTTAGAATAATTATTAACAACATCATTCTCTTCCGGCTCTATTAACTTTGGAGAAGTGGTATTATTTTCGAAATTTTCTCCTTCAATAATTCCTTTTTCTTCTCCTTCGGTTTCTTCAAAATTCTTTAGGGATTCTTCCCTCTCAGATCCAATATCTAAATTTTCGTTGTTTTCAATAATAGAAGAATCATTTCCAAGTGTTTCAGAAAGGCTATTCTCTTCATTAATAACATTTTCACTTAATTCATTACTATCATTAATTATATTATTTTCAGAAAAATCCAATACGCTTGCAGATTCTTCGGGGGGTATTTCAAAATTATCGCTTTCCGAAGGGACATCTGGTTTCTCTGATATTTCATTTTCATCCGGAAACATTTCCATTCTGTCCGTTTCGGTATCTTCAATTTCACTATTATTAGTATTTTCTAAAACATCTTCAACAATTTTTTTATCCGCTAAATTTTGATCTAATATCTCTACTTTTTCTTCAAAGCTCTCATGTATTCCGTTATTCTCAAAATCCGGCAGATTTTCTTCCGAATCCGCGGTTTCATTCTCAGGCTCATTAAATTCTAAGCCTTCCACATTATCTTCCGTACCCGGTTGACAATCTTCATAAGAAGCAAGTCTTTGCCGACTAAGATAATCATCCCACAAATCAAAATTTTCCAATTTCTCCGCTCGAGAAAGTAAATCCGCAACTCTAGCCTGAATTGATTTTTGGAAATAAATATCGGCAGTTCCGCCGGAAGACTCCCGTCCACTATCGGCAAGTGGAATTAATGGTTTTCCAACTCCAAGACTAAATATTTTCTCATCAAGAATTTCACTTGCTCTGTTTTGTTCATCAACATTTATCGTTAGAAAAAGTGAAACTTTTTCTTCTTTATCTGTACTGTATGTCGGCGAAAAAATAATTCTACTGCTTTTATTGAAAGCCGTTTCTTTAATATTGCCATTTTCATCGCTACCCTTTTTAAGCTGGAAAATTCCAATATCAGGAATTTTTAATGCTTCATCATACTCCAGAATGCTAGTCACTTTATTAATGAAGATCTTAAAAGCTAAATCTTTTTGGGTTCTTGAAACGCCCAAATTTTCTGCCATTTTTTGTATCAAGCTTTGCTTGTTCATGGTTTGGGATCCTCGTTAGTTGATTAAATTTTTCTTAATTACCACCTATATTCAAAACCTCCATAAACATCTATTGTTTTCGCCCTATAATTTTCGAATAAGAAATTTTTTCTATTCAATAAGTTCTCTGCCGAAAATGTTACTACTAAATTCTTCGATAACTTATAGTTTAAGTATATGGATAAATTAAAGTAATTATTTAATCTATTTTTATTTGCTAAATCCGTAAAAATTCCTGAAGAATAATTTAATTTTGCTTTTACATTAAGGCTCGGCGTAACAGGATAGTCATAATTTAGATCCATAGTAAATTCCGGGTAATATGGAACTTGATTTCCATCCGCATCCAAAACACCTTGATAATTTGCAGAACCATATAACTCTCCGCTTGGACCCTGAAAGAAAAGCAAATTTAAGAATAGCTTTGTTTTATCAACACGATTAAGAGTTGCCAAAGTAAAATCTCCCGGACCCAATTGATAAACGAAATAAGGTAAGTTGTCAATTCTTGTGTAACTTCCGCCAACAGAGACTTGAAAATATTTTAAATATTTATAAACTAAAGCTGCTTTCATCTTATACTTTTCTTTCAAATAAATATTGTCGGTTGTATTAAATTTATAAAATCTATTCATTGAAGTTAAATCTTTCTGACTCAAAAATGTGGTACTCGGAGAAAACTTACCTGTTAGAAAAATTTTATCTGAAAATTTCATAGTTACAGCTGTTTGCGGGGAGAAAAATTTATTATCACCTTGTGCCGAATAAAAAAGTCCGCCTGTTACTTCAATAGGCTTAAGTAATTTCAATTTAATGTTTGTTGATAATGCATAATAATTATAGCTTCCAATTCCCGATAAATTGTGCTGCATACTTTGATGTTTAATTTGCCCGTCAGCTCTAAAATTAAAGCCATTTACAGGGATACTTAAAAAGGCGGAAGTATTTAATAAATTTTCCGAAAGATTATTTTCACGAAAATTTTTCAAGTCGGTTGTTAAATTCAATCCATATTTGATAGCAGTAAATTTGTTAAACAGCGAAATCCCTATTTGGGCATTATCAGTTTCTCTGGTAAAACTTGGGTTTTGGGAACCGTAAAGATTATACGAATCTAACAAATACCTTGCATTAAAAGTTATCCCTAAACCGGGCAGTACTTCCGCTGTATGATCAACAAAATATTTTGCTCCAATTGAAGCTGTTATGTAATTATAACCGGCTTTATTAACAAACTCCCTTTCGCTCCTTCCGATAAATCCAAAATTAATCAACACATCGGAAAAGGAATTATTGTAATAAAATTCACCCATAGGAAGTGTAACCGTTCCCAACTCTGCTCGCAGCAATGAGTTAAACTGAGACTTTATTTTATTTACTTCCGCGCTGGTAATAAATGGGCTGGAAAAACCAGTGGGATTAAACTCCTCAGATGAAAAACTCGGCATAAAAAATTCTTCGGAAAGACCGGAAATCAATTCTGGTTTCTTCTTTTTGATTATCGGAATATCAACTTTTCTAACTCCCGTAATCACAAACTCGGGAAGTTCAATGCTCTGACTTTCGTTTTCATTTTGAGCAAACGAGATAAATGAAGAAATCAGTATAATAATAATTACATTAAGTATTTTCATAATTCTTTAATCTTTGTTTTTGCTTCTTTCCCGTAATCATCAGAAGGATGACGTTTTAGTACCGCCGAATACATTTGTTTGGCATTTCGCTTTTCACCAAGTTTAACATAACAATCACCTAATTTTAGCAACGACTTTGTATACCACTCATCATAAGCGGAATAAACCGAACGAACGCGTACGAACGCTGTGATTGCATCTTCTACCTTATCTTGTTCAAAGAATGAAACACCGTAGTAATATTGTGCTTCAGCTCCTATATCATCTTTTCTCTGTTCTGCAATAGTTCTAAAATAGTCCTGACTTTTGTCGTAGTTTTTTCTTGCCAACTCAAAGATTCCTAATTCAACCGAAGATTTATCAGCAAAAATACTGCCCGGGAAAAGTTCCTTAATCTGCATAAAAGTTGCATACGCTTCCGGGAAATTGTTGTTATTCAGCAAAGCTTTTGCTTTCATAAAATAAACTTCCGACGCTCCTTTGATGTTTTTTATAATTTCTATTGTAGAGTCATACAATGCTATTTCCGAATTGTAATCTTTTTTCTCATTATAAATTTTTCCGGCTTCAAGCACTGATGCAACACCAATTTCCGATTTTAAGTATTGTTTTATTACCGCACCGAAATATGTCAAAGCTTCATCTTTATTACCCAAGTTAGCAGAACTTTTTCCCAGCCAGTAATAAGCTTTGGGAACTAGAGAACTGTTGGGAAACCTGTTAAGAAAGTTTTTATAATTCCTAACTGCCATTTTATAATTGTTTACGCTGTAATAAAGGTCTCCCTTCTTAAAATAAATTTTATCATTAAAATCTGCATTGGTATGGCTATCAATAAATTTCGAGATGAAGTTTTCCGCTTCTTTAATTTTATCTTGTACTTCATAACAATACAAAATACCGTTTACAGCATCAAAAACATTTTTGCTGTTCGGAAACTGATTTATAACTTTAGAATAAGTCCCTATCGCCTTATCATATTTACCTAAATTAAAATATGAATCGCCAACAGAATATAAAGCAGTAGGCAACAGTTTAGAGTCGGGATAAGCTTCAAATATTTTACGGTAAGCAGTAATTGCTTCGTTAAAATCTCCTTGTTGAAAATGAATCCATCCAACTAAATATTGAGATTCATCGTTGTACTTTGATTCGGGAAATTTAATTTGCAGTTGTGTAAATACTTCCAATGCTTTGGAAGATTCTCCCGCTTTAAACAATGCTTGTCCATATTGGTAATATGCTTTGCTGTTCTTAGCAAAGACTTTATCTTTATAAATTAAATCGTAAAATACACCGCTAGCTTTTTGGAAATCTTTAGTACCTAGATAGCAGCTTGCAAGTCTCTGTTTTGCATCTAAGTACTCAGCAGATTTTTTGTATTTATTCACATACTTTCTGAAATAGAATGCTGCATTAGGAAAATCTTTCTTGTTAAAGTATGCGTAAGCTTTCCCATACAATGTTTGCCTTCTTAATAAGTCATCTGTAGTTTTTATTCGATTGTAAAATTGTACAGCCTGAGAATATTTACCCAATGCCGAATAGCTTTCTGCCAAATAAAAATCTGCCTTACTTCGTTCACTAGTAATTAAATCTCTATGAATTTTACTTAGTGCGGAAATAGCTTCATTAAATTTATTCATGTAAAATTCGGATATACCCAAACCAAGATAGCCGCGGTTTTTTAATTTTTCCGGTAAAGAATATATTTCCAATCCCCGTTTAAAATATTGCTTTGCGGTTTTGAATTTCTTTTTATCCAGATTTATTTCCCCGAGTAATATAAAAGCTTTCCCACGCGTGTGTGGATCAGCTGACTTAAGTGAAGCAATTATAGTTTCTTCCGAAGCCTTTAAATTATTTTTATTGTATTTAACAATTCCCAAGCTTAGTTTTGCTTTAGCTGCAAGGGAATTTTCAGGATACTTTTCTAAAAATTCATTATATATTTTCGTGGCAGCTGTAATTTCATTGTTATAACGTTTACACTCAGCGCTCCAGAAAAGAGAGTTCACCGCAATTGAATCGTTTTGTACTTTTGCAAGATTAGAAAATATTTTAAATGCTTTTTCATAATTTTTATTTTGAAAATTTACCCAAGCTAAACCATAAGTAATTTGGTTCTTCATATGATTATCAATATTTCTTCCGAGTAATGCCTTATACGCAGCAGCAGCTTTATCAAAATCATTTAGCCGGTAATATGTATTTGCTAAAATGTAGGTCGCTTCATTCTGTTTTTCACCGGGCAATTCATCAATCAAAGGATCTGTAAGTTCTAATACTGCGCTTTCATATTCTTTCAAATTGAAATAGCATATTCCAATTCTTAATTGTGCAAAAGGAGCCAGTATACTTTTTTTGTAAAAACCAAGCATTTGGTCATAGTACTTAACTGCATTTCTGTAATCCTGCTTTTCCTCGTAAACATTTGCGAGCGAATATGTTGTATAATCGTTGAAATTATTATTAAACTTGGAAGATAAAGCATCTTTTAAAAATGAAATCGCATCGTCATACTTTTTTTGTTTTGCAAAACTATCCCCGATTAAAAAAAATGCAGATCCTTTATACTCACTGTACGGATATTCACTTTGCAGTAATATCAGCTTTGAACGGGCTTGATTGTACTCACCCAAATCAAAATAAAGCGAACCTAATTTATAAAGAGCCAGCGACCGGAAACCCGAATATCTATAATTATCAATTAGATTAGTTAGTTCTTGAATTGCACCTTCCGGTTCATCAAGAGCAATATAACATTCGGAAGAATAATATTTTGCAGAGGAATATATTTCGTCTTCTACATAATCCAACTTATTTAGCTTGTTAAAGAAACTTAATGCCTGCGAATATTCACCATTCCGGAAAGCATTCATTGCTAAATTAAAACTATCGGTCGCACTTTGCGAAAAAATAATAACCGAAGGAAATAGAATTAAAAGAAAGAATATTTTATTGAAAAGTTTATTCACTAATTTCAAATTCCCAAAATTGTTATAAATAAAACCGAGCTAATTACTCCCGAAGAAAAATTTACCACATCATTATTAATCCAACTAAATCCGCCAATTAATTTTGCCGGAGTTTCACAATGATATTTTCTTTCGGTAATTTCTCCGCATTTGCTGCATTTGTATTTTGCTTGAATCGTTGCACCTAGTATACTATCAATTAGACTGCCTATAAAACCGGAAACAATCAGTACTAAAATTAAAAATACCGGATAAGTTATTAACCAAGTGAAACTAAACAAAACAATTATACAACTACCTAAAAAGGCTCCTGCGGTTCCACCAAAAGAAATTCCCCCGGAAGTGCCTTGTTCACATTTCCGAAGCGTTAAAATATTATACGTTTTTCTTTTTCTTAATGTTCCTATTTCCGTTCCCCAAGTATCTGCCGAAACAGTTCCCAAAAATGTTAAGTAAACCAAATACCACATTTTATCCGGAGAAAAATAATTTAAGAGAACAAGAACTCCTCCTATTCCTCCATTTGCTAAAACTTGAAAAGAATCCCGGACAGAACTTTTCTCAAATTTATTACTTAATTCAACCGATACTTTATTTTTTACTTTTGATAAAATACTTGAGGGAAGAAAAAACGCTAAAATCGGAACGCTCCATTTTACTTCCCCAAAAACAAAAATAACTGTCGCCAAAAAGAATACTACGACAGCGCCATCAAAAGTTATGTACTTTAGCTTAAGCGAGAAAATTGAAATCAAAAAAGCCAGTACTAGACCCAATATTATATTCAGCAACAAAGTTTAACGATATTCTTATTCATTTGTAAAACATGTAGTTTTATATCATATTAAAATATACATAAATACTGTAATAAGTTAAAATGAATTATTTGGTGAATTTTCTAACCTATTGTTATATCTATAATTAATAT
>CBEVZC010000072.1:0-15077 GCA_965554225.1 uncultured bacterium
ATTTTGTTTGACATCCAATAAATATATGCTATCCATCCAGTCGATTGATTTATTCAGGATTTTCTCATTACAAAGTGGATGAATGTGTGTAATAAAATCCAATTCATCAGTAATTTGTTTGCTTTCATGTTTATTTCAGAAATGATAATCACTATTAAGATTCCAAAGCTATTTTATTTTTCTTTGGTTATTTTTAATCATTACATTTTTATAATGGAGAAACTAGTCTAAAATTGGACTATAAAAAAAAGCGAAGTAATCGGTTATTAAAATTCCTGACCGATTATATCTATACAGTAAAAATAGAGAATGGAAAAGTTGTTGAAACCATTCATGGTGATGGATGTTTTTCAATTACCGGATATAATGCATCTGATTATTCTAATGATCCTGAACTTTGGATAAACATGGTTCATGACGATGATAGAGATTTAGTTGTTTCCCAATCAGAAGATGCACTTAAAGGTAAATCTGTAAAACCAATTGAGCATAGAATAATTCACAAAGATGGTTCAATCCGTTGGGTAAAAAATAGTATTGTCCCTTTTTTTAATGAAAGTGGCAAAGTTATTTCTTATGATGGTATTATAAATGATATAACTAGTCTTAAAAATGCTGAAGAACAAAGTCGGATTAAAACCGAACAGTTGATTCATGCTGATAAAATGGCTTCACTTGGAACATTAGTATCGGGTATTGCACACGAGATAAATAATCCAAACAATTTTATTATGCTTAATATTCATTTGCTTCAAAAAATATGGGAGGATACAAAACCTATATTGAACCAATACTATGAAGAATATGGAGATTTCGCTCTCGGCGGAATGTCATATAAAACATTTACAGAAAAAATAGATAATTCTTATAAATCCATTGAAGTAGGTGCGGAAAGAATAAAAAAAATAATTGATAATCTTACCAATTATTCTAAGAACCCAGATAAAAAATATAAAAAGATCAATCTAAATGAAGTAGCTAAAGTTGCTATTAACATTACAAATAACTTTATTAAAAAATCTACAAATAACTTCACAGTAAATTATTCAAAGGGATTTCCATTTGTTAATGGAAATTCAAATAGATTAGAGCAAGTAGTTATAAATTTAATAAATAACGCATGCCAATCTCTAAGAAGTAAGGATGAAAAAGTTACATTAAGTATTTTTGAAGAAGCTACTACTTGTATCATTGAAGTTGTTGATGAAGGTGAAGGAATTAGTGAACATGATCTAAATAATATATTTGATCCTTTCTATACAACCAAACGTGAGAAAGGCGGGACCGGATTGGGTTTATCAATTTCTTATAATATTATATTGAATCATGGTGGGGAGCTAAAAATAGAAAGTCAAAAAGGTATTGGTACCAAAGCAAGAATTTATTTGCCAATGTACATAGAAAAAACTAAGGTTAAAAATGGGCATACCACTAAATCCAATTAAACCAATTTTACTTGTTGATGATGAAGAACACTTTTTATCAACGGCAGAATTGGTGCTTAATTCGAATAGATTTACGAATGTTGAAACTTGTAATAAAAGTTCAAAAGTCATTGATCAACTTAAAGAGAAAGAGTATTCCTTAGTAGCTTTGGATATTAATATGCCGGAAATTTCGGGGAAAGAATTACTTCCTAAAATATTAGAAAATTTTCCGGAGATGGTAGTTATAATAATAACAGCCATTAATGATGTTGAAAACGCTGTTGAATGTATGAAACTTGGTGCATTCGATTACCTTGTTAAACCAATTGATGAAGAGCGATTTCTCGCTTCAATAAATAGAGGCCTTTACTTTGCTAGTATTAGGAATGAAAACATCAGACTTAGAGAATCTCTCTTTAAAGATAAACTCGAATTTCCTAACGCCTTTTCAAAAATTATTACTAACAGCAATATGATGATATCTATTTTCAAATATATTGAGGCTATTGCCAGAACAAACCTTCCAGTATTAGTTACCGGAGAGACGGGAGTTGGTAAAGAGCTAATTGCCAATGCAATCCATGAAATAAGCGGTAGAGAGGGGGAACTGGTTTCATTAAATGTTGCCGGCGTAGATGATAATCTTTTTTCTGATACTTTATTTGGTCATAAAAAAGGAGCTTTTACTGGAGCTGATATAGAAAGAAAAGGCTTGATTGAACAAGCTGAGAGTGGAAGTTTATTTCTTGATGAAATTGGAGATCTTAGTATAGAATCTCAAGTAAAGCTACTTAGATTATTACAAGACGGTAAATATTTTCCTTTAGGTTCCGATGTGGCCAAACTTTCTAATGCCCGACTAATTGTAGCCACACACAAAAAATTAGATAAAATGAAAGATGATGATACTTTTAGAAAGGATCTTTACTATCGGTTACAAGCTCATCATGTACACATACCTCCTTTGCGTGAAAGAAAAAAAGACATTCCTATTTTAATAAGTCATTTTATTGGTAAAGCTTCAGAAGAATTGAATAAGAAAAGACCCAAATCACCAAAAGAACTATATACAATACTTTCAAATTATTCTTTCCCGGGTAATATAAGAGAATTAGAGGGCCTGATTTTCGATGCAGTAAGTAGGCATACCTCTGGTATACTTTCGATAGAAAGTATAAGGAAAAAAACGATTGGAACAGAAAAGGAAGTTAAAGAAAAAAATAATTCTCCAGCACAACCAGAAAATTTTTCTGACTCAATTATTTTTACATCTCAATTTCCGACTTTTAAGACTGCTGAGTTATTAATGATAAAGGAAGCTTTAAGACGTGCAGAGAATAACCAGACAATAGCTGCTCAACTATTAGGTATTACAAGACGAGCACTAAACAACAGAATTCAAAGATTAAAAGGAAAAGATCCAAATATTTTTAATTAGTACTCATCTTATTGCTATACTTGCCACAAATTTACATTAGGAACTTTTTAGTAATAACTTATAACTGATTATTTTATAAAAGTTTACAGTATTCCTCTTAAAGTTAAAGCAATAATGTGGCACCACTAGTAAAGCTTCTACATACGCACTCCTTGTTTGTAACTTATTACAAAACAACTACTTATGTCAAACTTCCATTTTTGGCACAGACTTTGGTATTATTAGCGTGAACCTAAAAAGGAGGAAAAAATGAAAACAAAAATAATATATACTGTTATTTTATTATTATCAGTTTTATCTTTATTTACAAATGCCCAACCTTATACAGAAAAGTTGCGTGCAGATTTTTTAACTAATTATTATAGTAACTACCAAAATGAATTAAGGCATGATTCAAGTCAAATTAATGTATCAGACTCATTAGTTACTAAAACTTTATTAAATAGAACAGATGAAATAAATGATAACAAACCTAGTTCTACTCAGTCTTTAAACTTAGACAATTTAAGAGCAAATTTTCTTAGTTCATTAAAGAGTGAAAATACTGGTGTTGTTGAATCAGCAATTTATTTAAGTATTCAATTTAAAAATAAATTCCCTTATGAGAATGTCACTAATTACATAAGAGCATTAGATGAAATTGCAAAGAATGGTGTGAATTCAAGAATAAGCTATAAAGCTCAGTTGGCAAAAATTTACCTTATCAATTCAGATTGGTTTGAAAATATAAAAATCAACTCAATTGAGAAAGAAAAAGAAGTTTATGCTGCTATTGCTGAGACTGTTAATGAAAAGTTATTTTCCGAATAACTATAATTGAATATAAAATCTGATTACATAAATGAAAAAAGATACATTCATTGCCTCCCGAATGTATCTTTTTTTTTATTTTATTTTCTAAGTGCTCTAGATAAATTAGAAAAGTTAAAATTTGTTTACTTTCCGTTATTATATTTTAGAAAATTTTGGAAAGATTCCTTTGGCATACGGTTTTCATAAAATGCACCCCAATGCTTCTCAATTTCATTTTCCGGACTACTTTCACCTCCACCTTTCCAAGGTTCGTCAAAAGCCTCAAATAGAAACGTTACAACTTTTTTTTCGTTTATCCATTTGTTCAATTTAATTAGAAAAGTTTCTTGAGCCTTTAAACTTACATCTGCCATAATAATTGATCCTTGTTCACCATGACCAACTTTCTGAGGGTTATATGTTGTTGCCCATCCTATTTCACCCAATACAATTAACTTGTCAGGATGATTTTGTTTGACATCCATTAAATATACGCTATCCATCCATTCGATTGCGTTATCCAAGTTTTTCCCATTCCAAAGTGGATAAATGTGTGTAATAATGAAATCCACTTCATCAGCAATTTGTTTGCTTTCAGGTTTATTCCAAAAATTATAATCATCTGCAACAGTAACCGGCACAGATGTATTATTTCTTACCGTTCGAATATAGCGTGTTAGTACCTCTTGATTAATTCTATGATATGACCAAAAAACAAGAGCTTCATTTCCACCACTCACTACAGAGATATGCTATCTTTATTTATTCGCTAATTCAATACCCCGAAGCATATTTTTAATATTAGTATTTTTTAATTCGGGATTATTCTCTTTCCCTTCTAACCAAATACCAACTATCACTTTTATTTGTAAATCCTTCTCATTAATATCTCCAAGTATTCGTTAAGTATCATCATCTGCATTATAAACACAAATAAGATTCGAATGCTATTTTATTTTTCTTTAGTTATTTTTGAATTATTATGTTTTTATAATTGAGGAACTAATCTAAAATTGGATTATAAAAAAAAGCGAAGTAATCGGTTATTAAAATTCCTGACCGATTATATCTATACAGTAAAAATAGAGAATGGAAAAGTTGTTGAAACCATTCATGGTGATGGATGTTTTTCAATTACCGGATATAATGCATCTGATTATTCTAATGATCCTGAACTTTGGATAAACATGGTTCATGACGATGATAGAGATTTAGTTGTTTCCCAATCAGAAGATGCACTTAAAGGTAAATCTGTAAAACCAATTGAGCATAGAATAATTCACAAAGATGGTTCAATCCGTTGGGTAAAAAATAGTATTGTCCCTTTTTTTAATGAAAGTGGCAAAGTTATTTCTTATGATGGTATTATAAATGATATAACTAGTCTTAAAAATGCTGAAGAACAAAGTCGGATTAAAACCGAACAGTTGATTCATGCTGATAAAATGGCTTCACTTGGAACATTAGTATCGGGTATTGCACACGAGATAAATAATCCAAACAATTTTATTATGCTTAATATTCATTTGCTTCAAAAAATATGGGAGGATACAAAACCTATATTGAACCAATACTATGAAGAATATGGAGATTTCGCTCTCGGCGGAATGTCATATAAAACATTTACAGAAAAAATAGATAATTCTTATAAATCCATTGAAGTAGGTGCGGAAAGAATAAAAAAAATAATTGATAATCTTACCAATTATTCTAAGAACCCAGATAAAAAATATAAAAAGATCAATCTAAATGAAGTAGCTAAAGTTGCTATTAACATTACAAATAACTTTATTAAAAAATCTACAAATAACTTCACAGTAAATTATTCAAAGGGATTTCCATTTGTTAATGGAAATTCAAATAGATTAGAGCAAGTAGTTATAAATTTAATAAATAACGCATGCCAATCTCTAAGAAGTAAGGATGAAAAAGTTACATTAAGTATTTTTGAAGAAGCTACTACTTGTATCATTGAAGTTGTTGATGAAGGTGAAGGAATTAGTGAACATGATCTAAATAATATATTTGATCCTTTCTATACAACCAAACGTGAGAAAGGCGGGACCGGATTGGGTTTATCAATTTCTTATAATATTATATTGAATCATGGTGGGGAGCTAAAAATAGAAAGTCAAAAAGGTATTGGTACCAAAGCAAGAATTTATTTGCCAATGTACATAGAAAAAACTAAGGTTAAAAATGGGCATACCACTAAATCCAATTAAACCAATTTTACTTGTTGATGATGAAGAACACTTTTTATCAACGGCAGAATTGGTGCTTAATTCGAATAGATTTACGAATGTTGAAACTTGTAATAAAAGTTCAAAAGTCATTGATCAACTTAAAGAGAAAGAGTATTCCTTAGTAGCTTTGGATATTAATATGCCGGAAATTTCGGGGAAAGAATTACTTCCTAAAATATTAGAAAATTTTCCGGAGATGGTAGTTATAATAATAACAGCCATTAATGATGTTGAAAACGCTGTTGAATGTATGAAACTTGGTGCATTCGATTACCTTGTTAAACCAATTGATGAAGAGCGATTTCTCGCTTCAATAAATAGAGGCCTTTACTTTGCTAGTATTAGGAATGAAAACATCAGACTTAGAGAATCTCTCTTTAAAGATAAACTCGAATTTCCTAACGCCTTTTCAAAAATTATTACTAACAGCAATATGATGATATCTATTTTCAAATATATTGAGGCTATTGCCAGAACAAACCTTCCAGTATTAGTTACCGGAGAGACGGGAGTTGGTAAAGAGCTAATTGCCAATGCAATCCATGAAATAAGCGGTAGAGAGGGGGAACTGGTTTCATTAAATGTTGCCGGCGTAGATGATAATCTTTTTTCTGATACTTTATTTGGTCATAAAAAAGGAGCTTTTACTGGAGCTGATATAGAAAGAAAAGGCTTGATTGAACAAGCTGAGAGTGGAAGTTTATTTCTTGATGAAATTGGAGATCTTAGTATAGAATCTCAAGTAAAGCTACTTAGATTATTACAAGACGGTAAATATTTTCCTTTAGGTTCCGATGTGGCCAAACTTTCTAATGCCCGACTAATTGTAGCCACACACAAAAAATTAGATAAAATGAAAGATGATGATACTTTTAGAAAGGATCTTTACTATCGGTTACAAGCTCATCATGTACACATACCTCCTTTGCGTGAAAGAAAAAAAGACATTCCTATTTTAATAAGTCATTTTATTGGTAAAGCTTCAGAAGAATTGAATAAGAAAAGACCCAAATCACCAAAAGAACTATATACAATACTTTCAAATTATTCTTTCCCGGGTAATATAAGAGAATTAGAGGGCCTGATTTTCGATGCAGTAAGTAGGCATACCTCTGGTATACTTTCGATAGAAAGTATAAGGAAAAAAACGATTGGAACAGAAAAGGAAGTTAAAGAAAAAAATAATTCTCCAGCACAACCAGAAAATTTTTCTGACTCAATTATTTTTACATCTCAATTTCCGACTTTTAAGACTGCTGAGTTATTAATGATAAAGGAAGCTTTAAGACGTGCAGAGAATAACCAGACAATAGCTGCTCAACTATTAGGTATTACAAGACGAGCACTAAACAACAGAATTCAAAGATTAAAAGGAAAAGATCCAAATATTTTTAATTAGTACTCATCTTATTGCTATACTTGCCACAAATTTACATTAGGAACTTTTTAGTAATAACTTATAACTGATTATTTTATAAAAGTTTACAGTATTCCTCTTAAAGTTAAAGCAATAATGTGGCACCACTAGTAAAGCTTCTACATACGCACTCCTTGTTTGTAACTTATTACAAAACAACTACTTATGTCAAACTTCCATTTTTGGCACAGACTTTGGTATTATTAGCGTGAACCTAAAAAGGAGGAAAAAATGAAAACAAAAATAATATATACTGTTATTTTATTATTATCAGTTTTATCTTTATTTACAAATGCCCAACCTTATACAGAAAAGTTGCGTGCAGATTTTTTAACTAATTATTATAGTAACTACCAAAATGAATTAAGGCATGATTCAAGTCAAATTAATGTATCAGACTCATTAGTTACTAAAACTTTATTAAATAGAACAGATGAAATAAATGATAACAAACCTAGTTCTACTCAGTCTTTAAACTTAGACAATTTAAGAGCAAATTTTCTTAGTTCATTAAAGAGTGAAAATACTGGTGTTGTTGAATCAGCAATTTATTTAAGTATTCAATTTAAAAATAAATTCCCTTATGAGAATGTCACTAATTACATAAGAGCATTAGATGAAATTGCAAAGAATGGTGTGAATTCAAGAATAAGCTATAAAGCTCAGTTGGCAAAAATTTACCTTATCAATTCAGATTGGTTTGAAAATATAAAAATCAACTCAATTGAGAAAGAAAAAGAAGTTTATGCTGCTATTGCTGAGACTGTTAATGAAAAGTTATTTTCCGAATAACTATAATTGAATATAAAATCTGATTACATAAATGAAAAAAGATACATTCATTGCCTCCCGAATGTATCTTTTTTTTTATTTTATTTTCTAAGTGCTCTAGATAAATTAGAAAAGTTAAAATTTGTTTACTTTCCGTTATTATATTTTAGAAAATTTTGGAAAGATTCCTTTGGCATACGGTTTTCATAAAATGCACCCCAATGCTTCTCAATTTCATTTTCCGGACTACTTTCACCTCCACCTTTCCAAGGTTCGTCAAAAGCCTCAAATAGAAACGTTACAACTTTTTTTTCGTTTATCCATTTGTTCAATTTAATTAGAAAAGTTTCTTGAGCCTTTAAACTTACATCTGCCATAATAATTGATCCTTGTTCACCATGACCAACTTTCTGAGGGTTATATGTTGTTGCCCATCCTATTTCACCCAATACAATTAACTTGTCAGGATGATTTTGTTTGACATCCATTAAATATACGCTATCCATCCATTCGATTGCGTTATCCAAGTTTTTCCCATTCCAAAGTGGATAAATGTGTGTAATAATGAAATCCACTTCATCAGCAATTTGTTTGCTTTCAGGTTTATTCCAAAAATTATAATCATCTGCAACAGTAACCGGCACAGATGTATTATTTCTTACCGTTCGAATATAGCGTGTTAGTACCTCTTGATTAATTCTATGATATGACCAAAAAACAAGAGCTTCATTTCCAACACTCACTGCAGAGATATGCTGTCGGTATTTATTCGCTAATTCAATACCCCGAAGGACATTTTTAATATTAGTATTTTTTAATTCGGGATTATTCTCTTCTCCTTCTAACCAAATACCAACCACCACTTTTATTGGTAAATCATTCTCATTAATAACTTCGAGTATTCGTTCAGTATCATCATCGGCATTATAAACACGGATAAGATTCCAATGCTCCATAATAATTTTAAGATCCTCTAAAATTTCTGCTTTTGTTGGACCCTTAATACCTGGAGCTTGACCTTTTCTATAACACCCATATGAAACAGCATTTCCTATCCATTTACCATTTAAGTATTCATCAAACTTTCTGTGAATAAAAGGTTTTTCTCTATTTATTGATTCTCCCTTTTCCAGACCTTTTTTTATTTTTTCTGTAGAGACCATAGAATATTTTTCCCACTAACTAATATAAATAATAATATTTCAATGTCTTTCTTATTTGCGTAAGAAATACGTTATTCCTAATAATGATTGATTAATTCTACCCGGATATGATTCCAGACCGATATCTTTTCAAAATATGAAGTTATAAAATTACAATTGGATTTGTAGTGTTGTAACCGAATTGGCATCTAAATTAATTTCAGCATATTGATTTTTTATTTGAATATTCATCGATATTTTCTTTTTTGTTGTATTTAATAATTGTAAAGATAATATATTATTTTGATTTATTGTGGCACATGCATGTAAGTCATCTTCATCTAAATCATTAAGTATTTTATTAGTTTGAACGGCTTTATCTCCCGGTCTAATTGTTTTACTAAATTGTGCAAGGACATAGAAAATTGGTGTATAATAAATCTGCTTTGTTTCAGTGTTAATCATAATAGGAGCGCCACAATAATTCCCGACATGGTTTGGACCACCGTTTTGATCAAGTACAACATTCCAATCAATCCACCCTTTTAGCCAATGATCAATACTTACAATAATATTTCTGGCATAGCGATGAACAGGAGTATAAATAGGATGATCATCCGATTTTACACCTGCCCAAGTTGCTGTATAACCCCAATCAGTTGCATTTTTATTCCACCAAAACGAATCGTTGTTAAACCAATTTTTTTCCTTAAATTTTTCAGGGTCGAGAATTCCAGCCGGAGCCGGTTTGCCTAAATCGTCTATACAACCTTCAGTATGTATTATAGCTTTATCGGGAAATTCTGCATTTACGCTATCAAAAACATCTTCGTAAACTTTATGCGTGCTTTCATACCAGTGTACAGCAGATCCATAAACATATTTAGATGTTTCATTATCACCTAAAATAATATCAGTCCAATCTTTTAATCCATCTCTATTTTGATCGTATATTAAAAGTTTCACATTTTTATTGCTCCCGGATTTAAGCTTTGGACCAAGATATTTTTTAATGAATTCATTTTGGCTTTCGGGTGTAAAGTTCATACTCTCCCATTGACCATTGTTACCATGAGGTTCATTAACAGGTGTTATGCCCCAAACATCAATGCCAAGGGATCTATATTTATCAAGATATTTAATTATGTAATCTGCATAAGTTTCTTCATATTCGGGCTTTAATTTTCCTCCAGTACCTTGGTAATTATTTTCGGGTGTCCCTTTAATATACCACTCTTCAATATCTTTCATCCAAGCAGGAGCTGTCCAAGCAGAAGATACAATTCTAAGTTCATTGTCTTTTTGAGAATTTTTAATTTCCAGTGCTTCTTTTATCATTGGTATTAAATCATATGATTCATCAACAATCCCTGTATATTTTTCCTTGCTGAATCCTTCTAAATCAGGTTTAAGAGAAAAAGACTCGAGTTTAGTATCACCCTTTTTATCTAAATATGAATATTTACCCTCAACGCAAAAATCGCATGCACCTATGTGAGTCCGGGACAAAGAAAAATTAGCACCATTTTCACTAAAAATATTTTCCATTACTTTTCTTCTTTCTTTGGGGTCTAAATGAGCAAGTACAAATGCAGAAGATTCTGTAAACGAGGATCCAATCCCATCAATAGTTTGCTTTTTTATTTCCGGATTAATTTTTACAACTGTTCCCACAGCTGTGCCGGTCTTGAATGTGATATTTCCCTTCTTGGCAATTTTATCACCGGCTTCGGAAGTTACAAGAACCTGTTTTGTATGATAATTTTCTTTAGTTGTAACGCAAGAAACAAGCATACCAACAACTATTAATAATAATGGTAAGTAAAGTTGTATTTTTAACACTGCAATATTCTCCAAATTATTGGTTCTTAGTTAGTTCGCCGAATTTAAATTTACGATCTTTATCCCATAACCCCCAATAAGCACCTACATCACCTTCCTTTTCAATTTTCCATGTTTCATCAAAACTGGAAAAATAAAATATTTCAATATCATCTTCTGCAGCCCAAGTATATGCATTTATAAAATACTTCATAGCATTTTCATAAGAGGGGACAGCTTCTTTTTCAACGGATCCACGATTCGGCCAGCCAGTTTCACTAACTATTACTTTCTTACCTTTTGATACACTTTTTGCAATATTGTACATATTTTTCATATATGCTAGCGAATGTTCGAATGGAAAACCTTCCCAAAAAGGATAGCAGTTTGTCATAATTACATCTATTGCATTAGTAATGCTTTGATGAGATGCAAAAACGTAATAAGCATCAACGTAACCAACCGGAATGTCAGGTAGTTCATTCTTTACTCGATTAATATATCCTAAAAGAATGTCTTCACTTAAATCGCCGCGTAGTAATACTTCATTACCAACAGCCGCCATATCTAAATGCCCTTCTTTCCCTAACTTAATAAGGGAATTTATTTCTTCTTCGTTTTTCTCTAAATCATGATCTATCCAAGCTCCAACTAGTGTTTTTAATCCAAATTCGTGAGCAATTTGTGGAATCAGTTCATTACCGTCCACACACGAAAATGATCTAACCCAACTAACATGAGGCTGTAAAATTTTCATTCTTTTTACAATTTGATCTCTTGTTATTATTGAACCAGGGTACTGACCTTCAAGATAAGCACTAAATGAAATACCATGAATACCATCTTCTAGAATTTCTTTTAACAATTTCTCAATATCTAATTGTGACATTCCGGAAAAATCAACACCTGATATTCCAGATCTGTTACGATGCAAAATTCCCATTTTTAACCTTAATCTATTTTATTAAATATTTATTGCACTACTAAAACCGGTATTTTAACTCTTGTAATAACTTGCCTTACTGTATCTCCTAATAAAAATCCCTCTAATGTGCTTCTTCCTTTCGTACCCATTACAATCAAATCATAATTTTCTTTTTCAGTAAAATTAGCTATTATTTTTACTGGGTGTCCACGTTCGACTTTTATTTCTTTTATACCAATTTCTTCATTGTAATTATTTCTGATTTTTGAAATTATTTCAGCTTTCTGTTTTTCGAATAACTCTTTTTGCTTCTTAAGTCTATCAGCAACCTCTTTTGATGTTCTATCCATGCCGGCATCAAAAATTAAAAACCCGGGCACTTCATCTTTAATAACATGTAATAAAGTTACTTCCGCATTATACTGTTCAGCAATACTTTTTGCATATGCAAGAGCATGCTTGGCATTTTCTGAAAAATCTGTAGCATAAAGAATATGGTTTATTTTTACATTTGGCACTTCCATTATCATTACTCCTAAATTACATTTTACATAATTAAATATTTTTCAGGAATATTCTTATATCCCCATGCTCTCAATTGACGAGACCAACCACCCAAGTTATCTATATTGACTTTAATTAATTTCATCTCATTAATATCATCAACATCTTTTTTAAAGTGAAGCTTATCAACAATTTTTTCCACACAAAATTTACCCCATTGAAAAGTTGGTTGACCGAATGAAGAAGACACAATCTTTTTTTGAATATACGGCAGTTGCACAGGTATAGCATCGACAGTAACTATTTTCATATTTGAAATTTCTTTTGAATTTAACAACTTATCATTGAAAAATGGCCATCCTCCAACCATTGCCCATCCCTTTAAATTTGGGTAAAGTCTATTAACTCTTAAGACTTCAGCAATTGCAGAATCAGCATTTTCGGAGTGATAAAATTCACCAACAATTTTTATTTTACTAAATTTTGAAGCGGCCTTTTTCACTCCCTTAACACGTTTTTGAAGATTTGGGGCTGATTTACTTCCACCAAGAATCGCTACTTCACCTTCTTCACCTATTAATTCAGATAATTCATTCATCACATTTTCGCCAATTTTCTCGTCGTTGGGTCCAAAAAATGCAAATCTTTTGGAGTTTGGAGCGTCACTATCAAAAGTCATTACTGCTACACCTTTATCAACAGCTTTGTTTATTGCTTTTGTAAGTATTGAATCATCCGAACATGATACTATAATTGCATCAGTCCCAAGATTAACTGCATTTATTATTTTCTCAGCTTGTTCCTCAGCACTTTCAGTTTCTGGAGTACTCCAGATAATATTGACATCGAGCATTTTATATTTTTCGGATAGATTTTTTGCAGCTGTTTCTGCACCGATCTTAGCTGATATAAAAACAGGATTATCGGAACTCTTTGCTATCATTGTAATTAAAATTTTATCAATATTTTCAGGTTTTTTATCGACTAATTCGTCAGTTAAATTTTGACAACTTAACATTGCTAATATAAAACCTAGAAATAATAATGCTTTTATTCCAAACAACTTTCTCATTGCTTTTACCTCATTATAAAATTATTTTCTAACAGTTAAGCCGTATTGAGCTCAACTTTTGTATTATGACGCTTTTCCAGTTCTGCTCTAATTTCATATGATCTTTCTTCTGTTATTTTAAAAGATGCTACAGCATATATTGCGATAAGAGAAGCAACTGAAGGAATCGCAACATCAAGGACTCTCATCCAGAAAAAAGTGTCAGATGTTTGTGCACCACCTAAATCAACTATAAAACCAGTAGCATTTAATAAATATCCTGATAACCCGAATGCAAGTGCCATTCCAAGTTTGACCATCCACCAATATATTGATCCGTACATTCCTTCACGACGCTCTCCGGTTTCAAGTTCATCCAGATCACATACATCCGCAATCATAGACCCCATCAAAGTGAATAAAGCACCCATACCAAAAGCTATAAGTGGAGCAGGAATAAGAACTTTCCATGGAGCCATTGGATCATAACAAAACCATTTTAATAAACTGCCAAGAAAAGTTATGGATGTTGCTAATATAAATGTTTTACGTTTTCCTATTTTGGCTGATATTGATGTGACTATTACAATAGCCCCTAGTGTAGCAATCGTAGTTATGGTTCCAAACAAACCAATATAGTTTGCCCCCATATCATTATCGCCTCCACAAACATAGAATATTGTAATATATGAGCTAAAGGCTCCAACTAACATTATACTATTAAAAAGGAAAAATGTACCAGTGCAAAGTTTTAAAAATTCAGGTCTTTTAATTGTTGTTACTAAACCTTTAAGAAAATCGGCAATATTCTTTTTTATTCCTTCCATCATACCAATTTTTTCATGATCAGATTTCTCGCCAGTGCCCCCAACAAATTTTTCTTTAAGAAATATTGCAGGCATAATACCAACTACAGCTACAAAAACTCCTATTACAATTGCCAGTGTTCTTGCACCTTCAACTGAGTTGGAAAACAATCTGTCATTTTCCATAATTGCATAAAACCATGGAAGTGATATCCAAGCAAATTGCCCCATAAAATTCATTACTCCCATCAATCGAGTTCGTTCATGGTAATCTGATGTAAGTTCATACCCTAAAGCAACCCATGGGGTAGCAAACATTGTATAGAATAAATAAAAAATAATTGACCCAGCAAGAAAGAACCAGAAATAAAACATTTCACTCCTTCCAGGCGGAAGTTGCCACATAAGCGCAAAAACGAGTCCAACAAATATGGCTCCAATAAAGATATATGGTCTTCTTCTTCCATATTTTGATCTGGTTTTATCAGAGATATATCCCATTATTGGATCTGTTATAGCATCTGTTAAACGTGGAATTGCTTGAAGTGTACCTACTAAAGCTGGATTAACTCCTAAACCAACAGTAAGTACAATTGACATAAATCCAATTGCACTTCCAAGTAAATTATTTACAATTCCTCCCAACCCATAAGCAAATTTTTGCCCAAAGCTAAGTTTATCCTTATCAGGAATAACATGAACTTTTTTATCACTCATTTATCCTCCCATTTCAGACA
>CBEVZC010000073.1:0-14907 GCA_965554225.1 uncultured bacterium
TTGAACTTGCAAAAAGAACAAAGTTTTTGAAAGATGAAATTGTAAGCGAAGAATTAAAGCAAGGCACAAAATCAATTCACGGTTTTTATGATGCCTTTAAAGAGTTTTTAATCGCCGGAATAAATGAAAGTGAATTTGCCGATCTTTATTCTCAAACAATCACTTACGGATTGTTCGCCGCCCGTCTCCGTGCAGAGAAAGACTTTAATAGAAAACTTGCTTACTCATACATTCCAAAATCTATTGGAATTTTAAGAGATGTTTTCAAATTTATTTCTTTGGAAGACTTACCCCAACAAATGGAAATAATAATTGATGATATTGCGGAAGTTCTTAATGTGGCAGACGCAAAAAAAATTCTTGATCAATATTATCACGAAGGCAAAGGAAGTGATCCGGTTCTACATTTTTACGAAACATTCCTTTCGGTTTATGATCCGAAGACAAGAGAGAAACGCGGAGTTTATTATACTCCCGAACCGGTTGTCTCTTTTATTGTGCGCTCGCTTCACCAAATTCTTAAAGATAAGTTTAATATGTCCGAAGGTCTCGCATCTAAAAATGTAACTTTACTTGATCCAGCCGGCGGAACACTTAGCTTTTTGGCAAAAGCAATTGAAACAGCAGTTAAAGAATTTGAAAATAAATACGGCAAAGGTGCTGTTAAATCATTTTTAAAAGATCAGATTCTGCAAAATTATTATTCGTTCGAATTGATGATGGCTCCTTATGCAATCGGGCATATGAAAATGTCTTTCCTTTTGGAAGAACTTGGCTACAAAATGGAAGACGATGAGCGTGTAAAATATTATTTAACCAACACTCTGGAAATGAAAGAACTTGATGAATCAAAATTTCCCGGAATGTCATCACTCTCTCACGAAAGCCACGAAGCCGGAAAAGTTAAAAAGAAAGTGCCGATTCTTGTTGTTCTCGGCAATCCTCCTTATTCAGGGCATTCTTCAAATACCGGTGAATGGATTTCTGAAACAATAAAAGAATATTATCAAGTTGATGGAAAACCTCTTGGAGAGAAAAATCCCAAATGGCTGCAAGACGATTATGTTAAATTCATTCGCTTTTCTCAATGGAAAATTGACCAAGCGGGTGAAGGAGTTTTAGGATTTATAACGAACCACAGCTATCTCGATAACCCGACTTTCAGAGGAATGCGACAATCTTTGATGAACAGCTTTGATGAAATTTACATACTTGATTTGCACGGCAACAGTTTGAAAAAAGAAAAGGCGCCTGATGGAAGCAAAGATGAAAATGTTTTCGATATTATGCAAGGTGTTGCGGTTTGTTTTATGATAAAGTATAAAAAGGCGAATAGAAACCGATGAATCGGTTCTTTGCTCTTTGTTCGTTTTACTGCCTCACGACTGAAGTCGTGGGTTATTCAAAACAATCAGTTGTTGTAACCCACAATTTCATTTGTGTAGAATTAACCCACGGATTTATCCGTGGGTGTATAGAAAGGGAAACAAAAATACAAACCGTTTCAACGGTATATTAAAGGAGCAATAAATATGTCACACTCATTAACCAAAATATGGATACACTTAATCTTCGGTACAAAGGAGAGAATGCCGTTAATAAAAGAGTCCTTTGAAAAAAAATTGTTTTCACATATAAACCAGATAATTGAGAATGATTTTAAAAGTTTTATATCTGCCATCAACGGAACTTCCGACCATATTCATATTCTTATGCTTCAAAACCAGAATTACTCAATTGCAGATATTGCAAAGAACATTAAAGGAAATTCATCTCACTGGATAAATCAAAATGGATTTATAAAAAGTAAATTTGCGTGGCAAACCGGTTATGGCGCTTTTTCAGTAAGTGAATCTATGATTGATAAAGTAAAGAGCTATATTGAAAATCAAAAAGAACATCATAAGAGGATGAGTTTTGCAGAAGAATATAAGAGGTTTGAAATAAAGTACGGGTTTACGGATGGAAACCGATGAATCGGTTTCTTTAGGTATCTGTCTTTGTACTGCCCCACGACTGAAGTCGTGGGTTATTCAAAACAATCAGTTGTTGTAGCCCACAATTTCATTTGTGTAGAATTAACCCACGGATTTATCCGTGGGTCGATAGAAAAGGAAAACAAAAATACAAACCGTTTCAACGGTTTATTGAAAAGGAAATATTATGGCTAAAGTATATCACTCGGAAATTTTTGGATTAAGAGAAGCCAAATACGATTGGTTGAATAAACACAATATTAATAATGTAAAGTGGAATAAACTTGAACCCAGAAGTGATTTTTATTTGTTTATAGAGCAAAATCGAAATCTCCAACTAAAATACTCTGCTTATTTTTTAGTTAATGAACTTTTCCCATTAAATAATACTGGTATTGTTACTAAACGGGATTCTTTTGTTATTGGAATTAATAAAAATGAAATAACTCAAAGACTTAGAATTTTTTCAGACCAATCCCTTTCTGATGAATTTGTTTCAAGAAGTTTGAAATTACCTTTGAAAGATAAAGATAAATGGAATTTACCCGAAGCAAGAAAACAATTTTTTCATAACAAAGATTTCCAAAGTTTTTTTTCTCAAATTCAATATCGTCCTTTTGATAAACGGTGGATATTTTATCATCCCACATTGGTTGCGAGACGAGTAGAAAAAGTTATGATTCATCTTCTCCAAGATAATCTTTCAGTTTGCATCGGTCGTCAAGGAAGTGTTACTGGTTCAAATAATTATGATATTGTATTTATCTCAGATAATATTGTAGACCTTAATTTATTTAGGAGAGGCGGTGAATTAGTTTTTCCTCTTTATATCTATCCTGATTTGAGTAAAAAAGATTTATTCAGTGAACACGAAACTGGAGGGAAAAAACCAAACATAAAACCTGAATTGTTTGAAGAACTTAAAAAGAATTTCTGGGAATCCATCCCTTTGGGAAAAAAAGAAGTAACGCCGGAAGAAATATTTTATTACATCTACGCCGTTCTTTACAGCAACACCTACCGCACAAAATACGCAGAGTTCTTAAAGATAGATTTCCCGCGTATCCCCTTCACAAAAGATTATAAATTATTTATTCAACTTGGAAAATTTGGTAAACAACTTGCAGATTTACATTTGCTGAAAAGTAAAGATTTAGATAAAACAATTTCCAAATTCCCAAATGAAGGAAGCAACAAAGTTGAAAAGCCAAAATATGAGAATGAGAAAGTCTGGATAAACAAAGAACAATATTTTGATGGGATTGAAGAAGAAGTTTGGCAATATCAAATCGGCGGTTATCAAGTCTGTGAGAAATGGTTAAAGGACAGAAAAAAAAGGACACTTACTTTAGATGAAATAAAAACCTATTGTAAAATTGTAACTTCTCTTTCAAAGACAATTGATTTACAAATTGAAATAGATAAATATTTTGAAGAAGTTGAGAAAACGGTATAAAAAGTGCCTCAAGCCGAAATTGTTTTCGCACCTGCCTGCCGGCAGGCAGGTTTGGCATTTTAGAATTTTTAGGGTTAATCGTTCCGTTTCGGCTTTGTTGTTTAGCGTAGTTCGTAAATGGAAGTTTCCGCCAGAGGCGGACAAGTTGTTCTAATTAAAAAGTTATTTAATAAATTCGGCATTGTTGTTTTGGGAAGCAGATTAAGCGTAACATTCTCCCTCACCAAAATATTGAATTGGAACTATAAAATGTTTACTTTATATTTAAATAAAAATAATCTTTGTATAATATGAGGAAAATATGATTACAAAAGAACTCATTAAACGTAAAATTGATAGAATGCCAAATGAATTTTTGGACAAAGTATATAATTACATCAACACTCTTACTTCTACAAAGAAAAGAACAAAAAAAATACATGCATATAAATTAAGAGGACAATTTGACGATGTAAATATTAGAGAAAAAGCATATGAATAATATTTTGCTTGATACCAATTTACTAATTTATGCTATCGACGAAGATTCAAAATATTATAATTCTGTCCAAAAGATCTTAGATAATGAATCGAATAATTTATTTACAACATCAAAAAATATTTCAGAGTTCCTTTCTGTTATTACCCGCTATCCAAATAAAAGTATTCTCCTCACGGACTTAAGATTCACGATTATGAAATTATTAGTATTGCGCTATCATATAAGATTAAAAGTATTTTCATATAACACCTTAAATTTTCCTAACAAGATGGCAAATAAGTATAAAAATGTCCCGTTCCGGAAATGAAGGGATAGTCAAAAGGACATAAATTACGTGATAAAGGAAGCCTTATAAATAAAACAAAAAGCAATTAACAATCTTTTAATCTTACTTTTTTTTCTCTTCTTCATCCCAAAGTAAATACGCATAACATAGACATTAATTTTATCCATTTATCAGCGTATAGGAATTAGCAATAGTTTTAACAATAAATTTGGTAAATATATTTGGTAGTAGTTTTTTAGTATGTCATCCCTCTTTTGGCTGCGGGTTATTCAAAGAAGTTCACTTTGGGATTTGCACCGCCGTTACATGTTAGCAAAATTATTTAAATAGGTCGGAATGTGAACCTGTTCTTTCTAATATTAATTCGTCTTCAGTTATTCTGTAAATTAATATCCAATCCGGTTCTATATGGCAGTCTCGATAATTCTCAAATTTTCCGCTTAATGGATGGTCTTTATATTTTGGTTCCAGTTTATTTTGGCTCAATAACTTTTCTATAATAATAATAAGTTTTGATAAATTCTTTTGCTGTTTCTTTATTTTCTTATAATCTTTTTTGAATTGTGTTGTATAAATCAATTTCAATTATTAAGTTCCCTAAGTAATTCTTTAGTGTTTGAAACTTCATGGAGTTCTTTTCCACTTTCAGATTTTAGCAATGTTTCTTCCGTTAATTTATTAGGGATCTTTATTTCGAAAGGTATACCTTTAGTTAACGATACTTGAGTTAAAAATATTGAAATTGCTTCAGACATACTAATATTTAATTTGCTTAATATTTTTTGTGCTTTTGTTTTGACCTTTGGGTCAATTCTTGTTTGGATTATTGCTGTTTTAGGCATAATAGACCTTTGAATTATTGTATTGACATTTGCATTACAAATATGAGGAAAATATTTTTCAAAATCAATAGTCTTTTCTCTATCGGCATTAAACACATAACCCGTAAACGGTGTCGGAAAGACGGCGGGCAATTGTTTAATAAACATTTTAACTTAGGGCGGCGGTTAAAAAACGTCACTAAAAAGATGGAGTTCTTATATTCAAAAGATTATTTTTCTTTTTCTTCTTCTCTTTTATTATTCCCTTTTATGCACAGGATAATCTCGAGTTAACCAAACTATATGAACAAGATCAAAACTCTAGAAGAGTTAAGAAAATTGACTGGAAAGTTTTATTAAAGCAAGATTCTATTCGTAGAGTAAAAGTATTAAAGTTTGTTGAAGAAAAGAAAATATCAACAGCAAACGATCTTTTCCACGTCTCAACTTTCTCTCGTTCGTAGTTTCACATTTGACGTCTCACGTTAATTTGTTAATTTAAGAGCAAAATATTTTGAAAAATATAAAATAATATTCACTTCATATTCAAACACAATTGTGAGGTAAAAAATGGATTTTGGACTAACTGAAGAACAAGTAATGATTCAACAAACTGCCAGGGATTTTGCACAGACAGAAATTGCTCCGACTGCTATTGAACGGGATAAAAATGCTGTTTTCCCGACTGAGATAGTGAAAAAATTAGGTGAGTTAGGATTTATGGGAATGATGGTTGACCCGAAGTATGACGGTGCCGGAATGGATACGGTAAGCTATGTTTTAGCAATGATTGAAATATCAAAAGTTGACGCAAGCGTTGGTGTAATTATGTCGGTTAATAATTCGCTTGTAACATTCGGACTTGAAAGATGGGGATCGGATTTTATAAAAGAAAAATATCTTAAACCGTTAGCAAGAGGCGAAAAGCTTGGCGCTTTTGCTCTTTCGGAACCGGAAGCGGGAAGTGATGCTACGCAGCAGAAAACCATGGCGGAAAAAGACGGAGATCATTGGGTGCTGAACGGTATGAAGAATTGGATTACTAACGGTATGTCCGCCGATTATTATATAGTAATGGCACAAACAGATAAAGAAAAAAGGCATAAAGGTATTACAGCTTTTCTGGTTGAAAAGGGAACGCCCGGATTTGATCATGGAGTTAAAGAAGATAAGCTCGGAATACGAAGTTCAGATACATGCTCTTTAAGTTTTACAAATTGCAGAGTTCCGGAAGAGAATGTTATTTGGGAAGTAGGTAAAGGTTTTAACTTTGCTATGAATACATTAAACGGCGGCAGATACGGAATTGCTTCGCAAGCAGTCGGCATAGCCGAAGGAGCTTACGAAGCTGCTCTAAAATATTCTTTGGAAAGGAAAGCATTTGGTACTGAAATCTTTAATCATCAAGCAATTCAATTTAAACTTTCCGATATGGCTATTAAAGTAGATGCGTCGAAACTTTTAACTTTACGTGCCGCTGCGTTAAAAGATGCCGGTAAAGATTACATTAAAGAAGCTTCTATGGCTAAACTTTTCGCCTCGGAAGCTGCTGTACATTGTGCGCTGGAAGCTGTGCAGATTCATGGCGGTTATGGTTATGTTAGAGAATATCAAGTAGAAAGATATTTGCGTGATGCAAAAATTACGGAAATTTATGAAGGAACTTCCGAAATACAAAGAATGATTATTGCACGAATGATAAAGAATGAAATCCAATAACATTAAGATTAAAGAATAAAGAGAAAAGACTAAAGATTAAAAATGGCAAAGATTGTTGAAGTTGTTCCGCTTGATAATTTGGCGATTTATATTAAATATTCAGACGGGGTAAAGGGTAAATTAAATTTATCCCGTTTAATTAAAAAGAAAGAATACGAGCCTCTAAAAAATCCGGCAATATTTAATTCCGTTAGAGTCGATCCGAAAACAAAAGATATTGTTTGGGACGGCGGAATGAGCATCTGCAAAGTTGCTGTTTATAATATGCTTAAGTTAAGGAATGAAATGAAAAATTTAAAACTTGACTTAGACAAAATATGAAAAAAGTAATAATTATTGCTTTATTGTTTTACATCAATATAAATGCTCAAACTGACCGACACAAATGGCAGCCGGTTAAAAAAGTTTACCAGCTGAAACAGGATAACGGAAGGGATTTTTCGCTTGATAAACATTCTGCCGGCGCATTTTTACTTACGGGAATAAGAGATATCTATTGGTTTACTTTTTCCGACTTGGACGGCGACAATTGTCCGTTTCACCCGACTTGTTCCACTTTCTTTGTAAAAGCCGTAGAAAAGACAAATATAATAAAGGGTGCTTTGATGTTTGCCGATAGGTTTACGCGGGATTCCAATTTATTTAAGCGGAGAAATCATTACAAAATTGACGAAACCGGAAAGCTGTATGATCCGATAGATAACTATACGTTAAATAAAGACCAAATCATTTACATCGATACCGGAAGCAAAGGGAAATGGGTTCATGAAGTTAAATAAAACTTGGCGAATAATTATTTTCCTTTTACTGATTGTTGTTAATATTGGCTGCGATCAAATAACAAAATCTATAGTTAGAGAAAATGTAAAGTACAATGCGAATATTCAATTAGTGGGAAATAATTTTATACTAACAAAGGTAGAAAATACCGGTGCTTTTTTAAGTTTAGGTTCTTCACTCAATCCGGTTATGAGAGATACTCTGCTTCTTGCTTTTCCGGCTATAATAATTATTATTTTGTTTGTATGGGTTTTAGTTAAAGATAAACTTAGGATGGATATTATTATCGGTCTTTCATTTATCATCGGCGGAGGAATCGGAAATATTGTAGATAGAATTTTATACGGCTCGGTAACAGACTTTCTGCATATTAATCTCGGAGGAATATTTAAAACCGGTATATTTAATATGGCTGATGCGTCGGTTATGGCAGGAATGTTTTTATTATTAATCGGCAGTTACATAAAAAAAGGAAAATCAGATAAAGTTACGCCGGAACAAAGTAAAAATGATTCGCTTTAAAATAATATTCCGGCAAATATTTATTGAGCTTGATTTAAAACGGATTAAACAATTTCAATAGTCAAGCCTTTGTATAACACGTCATTTCGGTTTCCGGGTTTTTGGGAATACCGGAATCTCTTAATATCTGGGAGATTCAAGCACGAAGACATCTTGAATAAAAGCTTAAAATGGGCTGTTCAAAAGCGTTCGTTATTTAATTCCCGTAACTAATTGGTGTATCAAGATATTTGATTTCTAAGCTGCAATTTTCATGAAAGTAAATACATTGAAATATATCACTTTCGTTCAAATTATATTTGTTTTCTTTAACATAAATATAGTAGCTCAAACCTCTTCTTCATCAACAAATTATTTCAGCATACGGAATAGATTAAAATTCGGCAATTATCTTTTTACTTCTAAAGATTACTTGCGTGCTATTGATGAATACAAAACTGTGCTGAAAAAATTAAATAGCGATACTCTGCTATTTAAAATTGGCTATTCTTATGAACAGATGAAATACTTGTCAGATGCAGATTTCTATTTTCAAAAATTATCGGGTTCTAAAAATTTATCTTTTATTGCAGAGTTTGAAATTCTGAAAACAAATTTTTTAGAAGGGAACTACGATAAAGTTAAACAACTATTTGAATCTCAAGATTCTTCTGAAAATGAATATTATCCGAATGCCGCAAAATTATTTTATTCAACTTACATGCTGGGAAATAATAAGTTGCCGGACTCTTCAAATTATAAATTATGGTTTAATACAGCCGGGCAAACGGAAATAATGAACTTTTATAAAAGGAAAATTAATCCCGGTTATAAAAGTCCAACTCTGGCTGCTGTTTTGTCAACAGTTGTTCCCGGTCTGGGTAAAATATATGCCGGTGAAACAAGCGACGGAATAACAGCTTTTCTTTTTAACGGCATTCTCGGGTTCCTTGCTTATGATAACTTTCGGGCTCATCATAAACTTAGAGCATGGATATTTACCGGATTAACCGCTTTATTTTACGGAGGTAATATTTACGGATCAATTTCGGCAGCACAAATCTATAATGCCGGTATCCGGTTTAACTTTGGTAAAGACTTTAAAATATTTCTTAATAAGCACAATTATTTTTCCCCGAAGTATTATTTTATGTATAAATAATAAAAATTGAATGTATAAGTTTAATAATGTCAAATATTTATTTATTGTAGTTGTTCTCAGTTCCGCACTAACGATGTTTGCACAAGAGCAAATTGATATTCAATATTCGTATGCAGACTCACTTTTTGAAAAGCAGCAACTATTTGATGCAATCACAGAGTTTAAAAGACTATTGTTTTTCGATAAAGAAGGAAAATATTTATTCGATGCGAATTCAAAAATCGGATTGGCATATAAAGGCGGAGCTAAATATGATAATGCAATATTTTATTTTAAGAGAGCAGAGCAATATTCAAAAACAAAGCATGAAAAATATCAAACTGCAAATCAAATAATCAGGATCAATATTTTGCGCGGAACTACGGAACGGGCATTGCAATTATTAAATAGACTGGAACGAGCGTATAAGTCTCCTAATGAAATTAAAGAAATAAATTATTGGCGAGGCTGGGCTTATATGTTTGCCGATAAATGGGAAAAAGCAGACAGCAGCTTTACAAGAATTAACCCGAATCATCCGCTTAAAAAGATTTGTGAGGAAGTGATTGATAGCAAATATTCTGTTACTTTTGCAAAACTAATTTCTTATATTTTGCCAGGTGTTGGTCAGTTTTATACCGGTCATTTTGTTTCCGGTTTAATGTCTTTAAGCTGGAATATCCTTTGGGGATATTTGACGGTAAATGCATTTATGAATGATAGAGTGTTTGACGGAATGGCAATAGGAAATTTATTGTGGTTTAGATTTTATAGGGGGAATTATCAAAATGCGGAAAAATTTGCCGTTCAAAAAAATATATCAATTGCTAATAAAGCGTTAAGAAAAGTACAATTAGAATATAAGGGAGTTAAACCGTGAGCTTATCGGAAAGTGAATTGCGAAAATTAACTTTGGAAGCAATAGAAGAATTGGGAGAAAATGCTACACCTGCTTTGGTAAAACAAGTTGTTGAAAAAGCTATTGCTAAATTAGATGATAAGGAATTTGTTCCTGAAAGTGCTTCGGGAGATTCGGGCAAGGTTATTTTAACATCGTTCGGCTTAAACCATCCGGGCATTGTTGCAACTATTACAAAAACTCTATTTGATACTTCGTGCGACATTTTGGATATAAGTCAAAAAATATTAACTGATTTTTACACAATGATTATGGTCGTTGATATTAGCGGGTCGAATAAAAATTTACGCGAACTGCAAGATGAAATGAACAAAATTGCTGATGATCTGAAAATTAAAATATACATTCAGCATGAAGATGTTTTTAGATTTATGCACAGAGTTTAATTAAAAAAGGAATGCTGCAAAATGCCGTATGAATTTAGTGAAATACTTGAAACTATTAAAATGACTGAGATTGAGCATTTTGATATTCGTACTGTTACGATGGGAATTAGCTTGCGTGATTGTTTTGACAGGAATATAGAAGTGACAAAAGAAAAGATTTATTCTAAGATTTTAAAGTATGCCAAAAACCATGTGAAATATGCTGAGAGAATAGAATCGCAATTCGGTATTTCAATTGCTAATAAAAGATTAGCTGTTACGCCTGTTTCAATTCCGTTCGATGCTTTTAAGGTCGAAGAGTTCATTGAGATAGCTAAGATTTTAGATAAAGCTGCAATAGAAGTTGGAGTTGATTATCTCGGTGGGTTTTCAGCTTTAGTACAAAAAGGTTTTACAAACGGCGAGAAGGAATTAATTAAAGCAATTCCTTATGCTTTATCTGAAACGAATAAAATTGTTTCCAGTGTAAATGTTGCATCTACTAAAGCTGGTATTAATATGGATGCTGTTAACATGATGGCCGATGTTGTAAAAAAAACTGCTGAACTGACAAAAGATAAGGACTCTATAGGTTGTGCAAAGCTGGTTGTGTTTTGTAATATTCCGGAAGATAACCCCTTTGTAGCCGGTGCATTTCACGGTGTTTCGGAGCCTGAAGTAACTTTAAATATGGGTATTAGCGGTCCCGGCGTTGTTTTGGAGGCAGTTAAAAGTGCAGGTAAAATAGATTTACAAGGTATTGCCGAAGTGATAAAAAAAACAACTTATAAAATTACTCGAGCTGGAGAATTAATTGGAAGAAAAGTAGCCGAGTTACACGGAATACCTTTTGGTATTATTGATATATCCTTAGCTCCTACTCCCGCCGAAGGTGACAGTATTGCTGACGTTATCAAAGCAATGGGTGTGGAAGATGTCGGCGCTCCTGGAACAACCGCTGCTTTGGCAATGTTGAATGATGCAGTGAAGAAAGGCGGACTAATGGCTAGTTCTTCCGTAGGAGGTATGAGCGGAGCTTTTATTCCGGTCAGTGAAGACCAAGGAATGATAAGGGCGGCAAAAGCCGGACACATTTCAATTGAAAAATTAGAAGCTATGACTTCTGTCTGTTCTGTTGGACTTGACATGATTGCTATTCCCGGCGATACACCCTCAACAACAATTGCCGGTATAATAGCGGATGAATGTGCAATTGGAATTATTAATGATAAAACAACTTCAGCGAGGTTAATTCCTGCATACGGTAAGAAAGTTGGAGATACTGTAAACTACGGGGGATTACTGGGTGAAGCCCCGATTGTTCCCGTAAGCAGATTAAGTAGTGAAAATTTTGTTTTGAGAGGCGGAAGAATACCGTCGCCTGTTAGAAGTTTAACAAATTAATATTTAATAAATCTAGGAGAAAATAAATGACTAACGGTACTAAAATAGGTTGCGGTGTTGGAGTAGCAATACTCGTTGTTATCATCGGAGCAGTGCTTTGGGGAGTTGGAATTTATAATAATTTGGTTTCGCTGGACGAAGAAGTTCAGCAGAGCTGGAGCCAAGTGGAAAATCAATATCAAAGAAGAGCGGACTTAATTCCGAATTTAGTAAATACTGTAAAAGGTGTTGCAAATTTTGAGAAGGAAACATATACGGCAGTTACGGAAGCACGTTCAAAGGTTAATCAAATAAAACTTACTTCAGATATGTTGAACAATCCGCAGGCGTTCCAGAAGTTTCAAGCTGCGCAAGACGGTTTAAGCAGCGCATTGTCTCGTTTATTAGTTACCGTAGAGAGATATCCCGAATTAAAAGCGAATGAGAATTTTCTTCAATTGCAAGCTCAATTAGAAGGAACTGAAAATAGAATTTCTGTTGAAAGAAGAAAGTTTAACCAAGTTGTTCAAAAGTATAATACTAAGATTAGAAGATTTCCGGATAATTTTATTGCCGGAATTGGAGGCTTTAGAGAAAAACAATATTTCAAATCAGTCGAAGGTGCTTCCAAACCACCGAAAGTTCAATTTTAATTTATGAGAGTTCTAAAATACATATTGCTTTTAAGCATTCTTTTTTTACAGCTGATATTTGCCGGGCAGGATTTCCCCGTCCTTAAACAGTATGCTAATGATTTTACGGGAACGTTAAGCTATTCACAAATCAATAGTATTAATAGCGCATTAAAAGCATTTGATGATTCTACATCAACGCAGATAGTATTTTTGATGATTAAATCAATTGATGGCTACCCTTTGGAAATGTACACGTATGAAACAGCTAAGAAAAATAAAATTGGTACGAAGGGAAACGATAATGGAATCCTTTTCTTTGTAGCGAAAAATGATCGCAAAATGAGAATTGAAGTTGGTTATGGTTTGGAAGGTGTATTGCCTGATGCACTTGCAAGTTCTATTTTAAGAAATGAAGTTAGACCTTATTTCAGAAGGAATAATTATTACAAAGGAGTAGTTGCCGGACTAAATGCAATAATTGCAGCTACAAAAGGTGAATATAAAATTAAAAAGAAAAGGAAAAACGATTTGAATATAGTTCCGTTATTTTGGATTATATTTTTTATTATTCTTTTTATCCGCATAAAATATGGAAGAAAAGGCGGTAGAGGAGGAATGATATATTTTGGCGGCGGTTTAGGTGGCGGATTTAGCGGCGGAAGTTCCGGCGGTTTTTCAGGAGGATTTTCCGGCGGCGGCGGTTCTTTCGGCGGTGGCGGAGCAAGTGGAAGTTGGTAAAATATTTCCTGCTTATTTTATTTCGTAAAATAAGTAGGATTTGTCTTGTTTTTTGTATATCGATTTTTTATAATTGAGTAGTTTTGAATAAAATTTTAATCGGAATTAAGCTTTTTAATAGTGCCGACTACTTTTCGGCTCATGATTTTTTCGAAGAAGAATGGAGAAGTTGTAATAGTTCCGATAAATTGTTCTTTCAAGGGTTAACACAAATTTCTGTTGGCTCTTTCCATTTTGCAAGCGGTAATTATTCCGGTTCATTAAGTCAGTATAAAAAAGCGCTGGATAAGCTGGAAAAATATTTACCTTCTTACAAAAATGTAAATATTCAAAATATTGTTCTTGAATTTAATGCAGTTGTAGAAGAACTCCAATCTTATTTTTCGAAAGAAATTGACAGTCTAAAAGGGGTTCAACTTCCAACTATTAAAATTCTAAACTAACTATCTCTTAATTTTCTAAAGGAGTGTTGTCATGGCAATAATGATAACTGACGAATGTATTAACTGTGGAGCATGCGAACCAGAATGCCCAAATACTGCAATTTATGAAGGTGGTGCAGAATGGGAACTAGGTGGTAAAACTTATGGCGAAGGTGACGCAGCCCCTTCAGGAACAGAAGGTTTTTAT
Source organism: uncultured bacterium (assembly GCA_965554225.1). Taxonomy (GTDB): domain Bacteria; phylum Bacteroidota; class Ignavibacteria; order Ignavibacteriales; family Melioribacteraceae; genus BMS3ABIN04. Next base: position 13,832 of record CBEVZC010000073.1, read on the forward strand.
TCAGATGAATTCTATTATATTGTTCCTGATAAATGTACAGAATGTGTAGGCTTTCATGATGAACCTCAATGTGCATCTGTTTGTCCTGTTGACTGTTGTGTGCCGGATCCTAATCATGTTGAGGATAAGGATACTTTAATGGCTAGGAAAGAGCATCTGGATGAAATAGAAAATAGATCATAAGTAAAGGAAAAATTATTGAATAATACCGCAATGACTCTTGTTGTTGCGGTATTTTTATTTTAAATGTAATATTTTAGTTATTGATTTCTAAATTCTTCAAGAGGCGAATATGAAAGTAGGTAAATATCAGATCGATACTGTAGACACCGGAACTCTTGGTTTAGACGGTGGAGCTATGTTTGGAGTGATTCCTAAAGTCCTTTGGCAAAGAACAAATCCTGCTGATGAAAAGAATAGAATTACTTTAGGAATGAGATGTTTATTGCTGCAAAGTGATTCTAAAAAAATATTAATTGATACGGGTGTTGGTGATCATTGGGATAGTAAGATTAGTAAGATATATAGAATGGATAAGTCCGAAAGCGAATTAACGCGTTCACTCAACAAATTGGGAATTAAGCATGAAGAAATTACGGATGTAATTTTAACTCACATGCATTTTGATCATACCGGCGGTGCAACAAAGTTTGAGAATGATAAAATGGTGCCTGCATTTCCAAATGCTACTTACTACATCCAGAAAGATCATTTTAATTGGGCTAAAAATCCATCCGATAGAGATAAAGCTAGTTTTTTCCCGGAAAGATTTGTACCTCTTGCGGAAGAAGGCGTCTTAAAACTTATTGACGGAAATGAGCACTTTGATGATTATATTCAATTTATAGTTACTAACGGTCATACCTTTGGTCATCAAATGATTAAAATTTCCGATTCGTCAAATACATTACTTTATTGCGGCGACCTTATGCCTACCGCTTCTCATGTTCCTCTTCCCTACATAATGGGATATGATCTTCAGCCGCTTGTTACATTAGATGAAAAGAAAAAATATCTTAGTGAAGCCGTTGAAGAAAACTGGAAAATAATTTTTGAGCATGATCCTTATGCAACAA